>JAHDHZ010000069.1 GCA_020631045.1 Flavobacteriales bacterium
TTTTTTGCCGTATTGATAAGGAGCTTGCCCAAATCGATTGACTGTTTTAGGGTTTTCTTTATTTGCTTCGTTGACTTCAATAAGATCAATAAAAAAACACCACATCAACATAAAGTCAAACACATAAACAGCTTTATCATCTTTATTTTTCATGAGCGTTTCAATAGTAGTGTCTGCCATTTCTTTTGATGAAGATCCATCATCAAAATCCATTTTCATCAAGGTCACCTCTTCACCTTTACTCCAAGTTTCATCACTCATGTAAAAAGAAGCCATTTGAGAATCATCAAATTCAAATGCCTGCTGAATCGCTTTATGAAAGTTTAAAAATGTGTCTGATCCATCAATTTCAATGTCTCTGAAAACATCTTCTTCTATATCAATTAATACTCTGAAGGTAAATCTTTTAGCCATAAAAATATTTGATATTTCAAAATTATAATTAATGCTTACATAACAGATGTTTAAATCACCTTTTTTTAGGTAAATTTGGGCTTCTAATTTTAAGATATGTTTAAAAAAATATACGCTTGTGCTACGATAATGCTTTTGTTTATGGCATTACATGCCCAAAAGTACAATCCAACAGAACAGCCAAATACTTATCAAAGTACTGATAATCCAAACTATTGGAAAAACAAGATGCCTTTTAAGGGATATTGGCAACAAGACGTGTATTATTCTATTCAAGCAAACATAGATGAGACGACAGATATTATAGATGGAGTAGAGAAATTAGTCTATCAAAACAATTCGCCAGACACACTACGTGAGGTCTTTTTTCATTTATACCAGAATGCTTTTCAGCCAGGTTCACACTACCACACATTGCATTTAGATAATGATAAAGATCCGCATTTCGGAGAGTATGAATCACAAGGTAAAGGCACCGAAATTATTGAGCTTTTGTATAATCAATCCAAACAAAAAATGGTTTACAACAACACGGTACTAAAAGTAGAGTTAGATCAGCCGATTGCTCCAAATAGTAGTGCTGAATTCGACATTGTTTTTAAAACCTACTTTGATAAAGGAGAAATTAGAAGAAGAATGAAAAAATTTACTGCTTCAAATCATACGCATTATGATGGAGTACATTGGTATCCAAGAATTTCTGTGTATGACCGTAAATTTGGGTGGACAACTGACCAACACTTAGGCAGAGAATTTTATGGAGATTTTGGATGTTTTGATGTAGAATTAACCTTTGCATCAAACTATGTGGTTGAGGCAACAGGTAAATTAATGAATCGTTCAGAGGTTTTGCCCGATAGCTTATTTGAAAAGCTCAAAATTGAAAATTTTAAAGATAAACCTTGGGGAGAAAAAGCAACTGAAATTATTCCTTACAACAAAGAACAGCGCAAAACATGGAAGTATCATGCTGAAAATGTGCACGATTTTGCTTTTACTGCTGACCCTACCTATCGTATTGGTGAGGTGTACTGGAAAGGCATTAGGTGTGTTTCGTTGGTGCGTGAACCACATGCAAGTAAATGGCAAAATGCTGCTGATTATACGGCGAAGATTATTAAAACATTTTCTGAAGATTTCGGTATGTACCAATACAATAAAATGGTGGTGGCAGATGCCAAAGATGGTATGGAATATCCGATGATTACTTTAGATGGTGGAAAAGATCCTACCTACAGAGGCTTGCTTGTTCACGAAGTTGGGCACAATTGGTTTTATGGCCAAGTAGGCACCAATGAAACTTACAGAGCTTTTATGGATGAAGGATTTACTCAGTTTTTAACTGCTTGGGGGCTTGAAGCTATAGACGGAGATACCTTAGCCTATACTCCATATTCAAAAACCTATCACAAATGGTTTAAAGAACCCAGACTTGCGCGTGAGGCTAGAGTTTATGGGCCTTACATTTATGATGCAATGACCCAAGAAGATGCTCCTTTGAATACCCATTCAGATGATTTTGGATCTAAGTTGCGTCACGGTGGAGGATACCGCCATGTTTATTACAAAACTGCTGCCATGTTGTATAACCTGCAGTATGTTTTGGGGGATGAGTTATTTTTAAGAGCTATGCAGCATTATTTTGCTACATGGAAGATAGCACATCCTTATCCAGAAGATTTTAGAGCAACCATGATCCAGTACACAGGTGTTGATCTAAACTGGTTTTTTGATCAATGGTTAGAGACTACAAAAAACATTGACTATAAAGTTTCAAAAGTAAAGCACATAGAAGGTAAAGTGTATGAAATTCATTTTAAGCGATTAGGAGACATGCAAATGCCCATAGATTTTGCTGTTGAAAATGCCTTAGGGCAACAATCAAATTATCACATCCCGAATACTTGGTTTGTCAAAGAAACAGATAGCGAAATCTTACCCACTTGGACGGGATGGAGCAATTTTAATAGAACCTATAAAGCTCAAATTATTTCTGATGCTAAACCAAAGCACATTCATATTGACCCAACCAATCGATTGGCAGATGTCAACTTAATGAACTCACACAAGCCTACGATGCTTAATTTGAATTTTGATCATAGATTAAAAAATGATCTATCAAGAACGCATTACAATCTAAATGTGCGACCAGATATTTGGTACAATGCTTATGATGGAATAAAGTTAGGGGTGCATTTAAATGGTGGATATTTTCATAAGATGCATAACTTTTCTTTTACTAGCTGGTTTAATACTCAGGCTTTTAAAGATGCAGGCTTGTCTGGGATTGCAGCTCCTAACTTATTGTCGTACTCTTTTCATTACAACACTGCATTGCCAAAAATTTGGAGGGGAGCTCAGTTAAATTTTGACTCTAAATTTTTAGATGGATTGGTATACAATAAGCTAGGCTTTTCAGTACCTACTAAATCAAAGAACACTGATCTAGAGGTATATATAAAATCGATGTATAGAACAAGTATTGGCGCTACTTATATTGATCAAATTTTTTATCCGAATGCTTGGTCAGTAGAGCAATGGAACAATACCTTGAATGTACAATTTACGCATCACTATTCTTTCACTAAAGGAATTGGGAAAACAGAGTTTTTAGCTAAGACATCTGCTTTTACCAATGATTTTAATTACTCATTTTTAAGATTGAATCACACCAATTCGATCGGAAAAAAGCGTTTGAAATTTAAGTCAAGAGTATTTCTTCAAGCAGGATTTTCTGATAGGTGGGCCAGTGAGTCATCTTTATTTTTACAGGGGGCAAACCCAGAGTCAATGTATGAGAATAAATATACAAGAGCTGCAGGACTATTCTATTTGTTAGATGTTAATCCTGTAATGAGTTTGGGTGGAGGATTAAACGCAAGAGGTTATCACAATTACTTCGCAGCAGAACAATTAGACCAAAATACAACAATCTTAGGCTATGCTTCAAAAGGGGGAGGAGCCTTAAATCTAGAACTTGAATATGGCAATCTTTTAAATAAATCAAAAACTCTAAACTTAACACCTTATCTGTTTGCAGATGCTGCTCTTATGCAGTTAACTCATCCACAAACTCAAAAAACAATGCTTTCAGATTTAAGAGCAGATGCTGGTGTAGGATTAGCCTTTTCAATTTTAAAGTTCAAACCTTTAGAAAAGGTAAAGCCTTTGACGCTAAGAGTAGACTTTCCGTTCTTTGTAAATAGAATACCCAGTACAGAATCAGATTACATTAAGTTTAGATGGGTTGTCGGGATCAACAGAGCTTTTTAGAACCCTAGGTTTAGGATCATACCAAAAAACAATAGGTGCGTGTTTTGTTCACTTGATAAGGTATTTTGGCTAATTAGTTCAGGTTTGTAGGGTTGATTGATGTACTGATAAGAGAACATTGGTCCAACACTAAATTTACCTTCTATAAAATAATGATAGTAAAAACTTAGCCCTGCGGCATAATTCTCAAGATTGTAATCCTGATTTTTGCTGCTGTTTTGTTGGTTAATCTTGTTAAATCTCGACCAATTGTAGCCAAGGTTTAAACTCGCGTTGAACATAGATTTTTTGCCTACAATTTTCTCAATGCCAAGACTTAATCCGGTAGCAATATTTTGGTTAGTAAATATTTCTCTCTCTTGAGTCGAATTTAAAGCATTGTTGGCATTGTCAAAGTAACTTAAATTAAAAAAAGGTCCGATGGTAAATTGATTAAAAAACTTATAGTGGGCACTGATTTGAGTGAATAACACTCCTTGAAAATCTTTTTTGTATGCCTGATTGCTTAATGGAGAGAGAGGCATGCCAATTTCAAATTTCAGAGAAATAATTTGCTCAGTTGAAACTTGTTCAATAGAGTTGTCTTGCAGCTCAAGGTCTTGAGTGCTTGCATAAATAGAACAAAGACATAAAACAATTGTGAGGCAAGTTTTCATAATGCTCAAATATAAGTGAAAGAATTGTATCTTAGAATCACAATTACTTACACAGACTTAGATATGAGTAAAATCGAGAAAATATTAATTGCCAATAGAGGAGAGATTGCTCTGAGAATTATGAAGACAGTAAGAAGCATGGGACTTACCTCAGTTGCTGTTTATTCAGATGCAGATAAAGCTGCTTTGCATGTTCAGTATGCAGATGATAAGGTATACATAGGAGCGAGCCCTTCATCTGAATCTTATTTGGTGATGAACAAAATTATTGAAGCAGCAAAACAAACCAATGCAGATGCAATTCACCCTGGCTATGGGTTTTTATCAGAGAATGCAGATTTTGCAAGATTGTGCGAGAAGAATAACATTACCTTCATAGGTCCTGGAACCTATGCTATTGAAGCAATGGGTAGTAAAATTGCCGCTAAGCAATTGGCTAAAGAAAATGATGTGCCTTTAGTTCCTGGTTTAGATGAGCCCATTGAAGATGTGCAACAAGCTAAACGAATAGCAAAAGAAATCGGTTATCCTATTTTAATTAAAGCATCTGCTGGCGGTGGTGGCAAAGGGATGCGTATTGTTGAAAATGAACAAGAGTTTGAAGATCAGATGCAACGTGCAGTGAGTGAGGCAATTTCTTCGTTTGGTGATGGTGCTGTCTTTATTGAGAAATTTGTCAAAAAGCCTCGTCATATTGAAATTCAAGTATTGGCCGATAAGCATGGCAATACTGTACATTTATTTGAACGTGAATGCTCCATACAAAGAAGACACCAAAAGGTAATCGAAGAAGCGCCCTCTTCAGTATTAGATGACGCCTTAAGAACACAAATGGGCAATTGTGCCATATCAATTGCTAGGGCATGTAATTATGTTGGAGCAGGCACGGTGGAGTTTTTGTTGGATGAAGATAAAAACTTTTATTTTCTTGAGATGAATACAAGATTACAGGTAGAGCATCCTGTAACCGAAATGATCACCTCAGTAGATTTGGTTGAACAGCAAATTAGAGTGGCTCAAGGTGAAAAGCTAGCGTTTAAACAAGAAGATCTAAAGATTGATGGACATGCAATAGAAGTTAGGGTATATGCTGAAGATCCTTTGAATAATTTTTTGCCAGATATTGGTCAAATAGAATATTATCAAGAGCCAATTGGTAAAGGTATTCGAGTAGATACAGGTTTTACCTCAGGCATGCAGATTCCTATTTATTATGATCCGATGATTGCTAAGCTTTCATGTCATGATAAAACCAGAGCAAAAGCCATTGAAAAAACAAAAAAGGCTTTAGAAGACTATAAAATATCAGGTTTTGAAACAACCATTGATTTTGCACACTTTGTAATGCGACACAAAGCCTTTAAATCTGGTGATTTTGACACAAATTTTGTGGCTAAGTATTTTGAAGGTGATTATGATTTGCCTCTTTCGCAAGACGAGTCAGAACTAGCAAGCTTATTTGCTGTTTATAACCATTCTTCAGATTCTATCGTAAGATCAAAGGCAAAATTGTCTTCTCAGTGGAAACTCAAAAGAAGTTCTTAATTCATATACCAACTCAAATAGCATTTAGTATTGCTTTTTTGTGTTGTTTCTTTCATACCAAAGCTCAAACTTTTGGCATAGAGCAAATGGCTCAAAAGAAGGCACTTGAACAAGGCATTGTTACGCGTATTATTATAATTGATGGAGATACCATGCCTTTTATGGACCTGCCAGCCATGAAGGTACAGTCTAAACGAGTATTTAAAAGCAAGCGGCACAGAAGGCGTTACAGAAATCTAGAGCGCAAGGTGCGCAAGGTATATCCTTATGCACAAGAGGCTGGTAGAAGAATGAGGGTTTACAACGATACTCTATCGAAAATTAAGTCTGAGATAAAACGAAAAGCTTTCACCAAACAGGCAGAGAAAGAGATTAAAAAAGAATTCATGAAAGATTTGCAAAAATTAACCATGAGTGAAGGAAGAATCTTAGTGCGCTTAATAGATCGAGAAACAGGTATGACTTCTTATACCTTACTGCGTGAAATGCGCGGAGTCGTCTCAGCTACTTTTTGGCAGACTTTTGCCAAGCTTTGGGGCAACGACCTAAAAACAGAATATGATCCTTCTAAGGGAATTGATAAAACGATCGAAGAGATTATTCGCAACATTGAGCATGGAGCGTATGATTAG
>JAHDHZ010000027.1 GCA_020631045.1 Flavobacteriales bacterium
CTTCAATCAATCGCTCACTAGAAACATCTTCAGTCACAAACAAAGCAATTTCTGCTTGCGGAGCAATGCCCATATATTCTCCTGGATGATTCGCAGAGATGATACCAAGTACAGAAGTTCCATGATTTGAGCCTGTATAAACACTTTGGCTATCGACGAGATTTTCTGTGAAAATTAACTGATTGTTTAGGTATAAGTGATTGAAGTGTGCAAACTCATCGACTTTTCTAAAACCTGCATCAAATACTGCAATGCGCATGCCCTGCCCCAAAAGGCCTTGTTCGTGTAAGGTGTTGATTTTGGCGTGTTCGATAAACTCAATACTTTCTCCGTATTGAATATCGGTC
Source organism: Flavobacteriales bacterium (assembly GCA_020631045.1). Classification (GTDB taxonomy): domain Bacteria; phylum Bacteroidota; class Bacteroidia; order Flavobacteriales_G; family JALEGO01; genus JAHDHZ01. The sequence continues at coordinate 348 of JAHDHZ010000027.1, forward strand.
TGTGAGGTTTTAAACTTTTGTTTTGTTGGATGTTTGTGATTTTTCGTATTCAGCACTTGAACTTTTTCAACAAACTCAAGTGCATAGAGATCTTCTAGGTTCAAAGAAGGGGCTTTGAGTTCAAACAAAGCCATATTTAGCCACTTTGATGTTTTAATACACTTAGCGTTGAGAAGCGTACTAGTCTGATCAATGTAATGAGCATCAACAGGAATGTCTTTGCTATCTAGGGCAATGCCAAGTCTTGATTTTCGATCAATACTCTGCCTGCTAAGCTCAACAGAATTTATCTCTTGATTCGCTTTATCTGAGAATTTCACAAGAACTTGCTTTTGAGCAATGCTGCTCAAACTAAATAGGCAAGCGAGTGTGAAAAACAGTTTTTTCATCATTCTGATTGACGTATCATGTGCAGCTCAAATCCACCCAAAACTGCAGGATCAGCAATTTGACCATTTACAATTTTTTTAGTGGTTTGAATCACTTTTTTTTCAACCATTCCTACGTTTAGCGCATAGACTTCATAGCTGTCTTCTTCAGAAACAGCGGTTAGCAAAGACTTGTGCTGTACCCAAACTGTACTGTCATAGGTCGAGTAGGGCTTGTGAATCCAAGAATATGAGTAAGATTCACTCTCAAGGTTGTTCAAAGCATTGGCATTCCAGATTTTTGGCAAACTCACAGGCAAAGCAAGTTTGATCAAACGAATATTTTCTTCTACTTTTTGAATGTTTTGATTGGTTTTTTTCAAGCTCCATACATCAGAAAGACTCCATTGAAAGGTAGAGTCTTGACGTTTATATCTGTTGATTTTTAGCGCTGTATCGCCTTGGTTATCAATAAATGGTTCGGCGATTTCTTCTTTGATTTGAAAACGGTACACCGTTGTGTCTTCTAACAGCAAATCATAGACAATTGAATCAACATTGTAAATGTTATAGCTGTTTGTCTGGGTTGGATAGTAAGCCTCATAGGTATTCAACTGAATGGGATCATCTTTTTTGCAAGCAGCCAACAGGAGTATGCACCAGAAGAAAAAATATTGTTTGATCATAACTGCATTTTTTTTGAAATAAACCCTCCGCCCAATACATCATTGCCATCGTAAAAAACAGCAGACTGACCAGGTGCTATGCCTTGGACTTTATGTGTGAAATCAACTTGGATAAGCCCGTCTTCTTGCATAGTAATCACGCTTTGGGTTCCTGCGTCTTTATATCTTATTTTAGTTACACATTCTAATGAGTCTTCAAATTTTTTAAGTTTCATGAAGTTGGGATTTTTCACCCACATGGTTTGACGGTTTAAATCTTCTTTTTTACCTAACACTACTTGATTGGTAGAGGGCTTAATCTCAGTAACATACATGGGCTCACCAAAAGCAACTTTCAATCCTTTGCGTTGACCAATGGTATAAAACGGGTATCCGTCGTGTGTGCCAATTACATTGCCCCTTACATCTAGAAACTCTCCACCCTTCACAGAGGCCTCTAATCCGTCAACTCTTCGCTTTAAAAAACCTCGATAATCATTATCAGGCACAAAACAAATTTCATAACTGTCAGGTTTGGCGGCAATAGCCTCAAATCCATGGTCAAGGGCCATTTGCCTGATTTCGCTTTTGGCGTAGCCTCCGATCGGAAACTTTGTTCTAGCCAAACATTCTTGAGTCAATCCCCACAATACATAAGATTGATCTTTTAAAAGATCTTTGCCCTTTGAGATCACATAACGGTTGTTTTCTTGACGTACTTGAGCATAATGACCGGTAGCGATAAACTCGCAATCAAGTTGATCAGCGCGTTTTAAAAGGGCTTCCCATTTAATGTGAGTGTTGCATAGCACACAAGGATTCGGAGTACGACCAGCGATGTATTCGTCAACAAAATTATCGATGATATAATCGCCAAATTCTTCTCTGATGTCTAAGATAAAATGATGAAATCCTTTTTCTACAGCCATGTTTCTGGCATCGTTGATTGAATCAAGAGAACAACATCCTGTTTCTTTTTTACTGCCTCCTGAAGATTGGTAGTCCCAGGTTTTCATGGTAAGGCCCACTACCTCATAGCCTTGATCATGCAATAACATAGCAGTCACAGAACTGTCTACACCGCCACTCATGGCCACCAATATTTTTCCGTGTTTACTCAACTACTACACCATTTTTATAATGCACTACAGATTCAAGTTGGCCTTTTTCATTGAAGTATCGAACTTCACCGTGAAGTTTGCCTTTAACATAAGTGCCTTTTTGCTTGACTTTCTCGCCTTCAAAATAACGCTCTTGCTGAGGCATTTCACCTTCAGGCGTCTTGATTGTGGTTTGTCCAATCTTAAAGCCTCCGGTTTCATAGAATTGAATGAAAGGACCGTGTTTTAACCCGTCTTTGTAACGACATACTTCTTTTAGAATCTCAGGAGACTTTTCATAGTAGAATTTAAATTCTCCGTTTACTTTTTCTTCTCTCTCTCGTTTTCCTTTGATGTAATACTCTCTCAATCTGGTAGAGCCATCTTCGTTGTAAAAAATCCACTTACCTTCTTGCAGAGCATTGATGTGGTTGCCCGCCACTTTAGGCAATCCGTTTGAATAATACTCTCTGTATTTGCCCTGGTGCTCGTCATCTTCAAAATAAGCCTCAAGCTTCTTTTTGCCATTTTCAAAAAATTTACGCTCAATACCGTTTCTAAGGCCCATTTGAAAAGTATCAATTTGCGCAATTTGACCAGACCTGTAATAAAGCACAGATCTACCGTGCTTCAATCCTTTTTGGTACTGCTCTTCTCCGATTAGGTTTTCAGAAGTGTTGTAGAATTTCCATAGCCCTTCTTTTTGCTTTTTTAAATAAAAGCCTGTTGCTTGTTTTTTCTCATTTAGATGAAAGAAAGTGGCCTTGACATAAGGGAGGCTGTCGTAGTTCAAGGTTGAGATGAGCTTGCCTTGATTGTCGTAATTGGTAAAGGTACCTATTGGCTTATCATCTTTATAAGTGCCTTCATATTTTTTGATCTGGCCTTTGTGGTATTCTATCCACCCGCCTTGTTTTTTACCAGAAGGATCAATGGTATTTTGGGCAGTGCTGAAAACCACAAAAAAACAAATGCTTATGCTCAAGAAGACTCTCACCATACAAAGTTAACGATCTAAATGAGGTTAAGCTTGTTTAGTTGATAAAATTCGGTGAAAGAAATCATGCGCTCTTGTTGCTCATCCCATAGTTTGTGGGTAGCAAATTTTAAACTTTCAAAAAATCCTATGGTTGTTACGTGTTTGTTAAGCCATGGATTTTCATCAAGACATTTTTTGAGGTTATAGTTCGGAATCGCCGGATTTAAATGGTGTAAGTGATGCAATCCAATATTTCCTGTCAACCAACGAAATATTCTGGGTAACTTGTAGTAAGTGCTGCCCTTTAATGCACTGGTGATGTAATCCCATTTGTCTTTTGGCATTTTATAGCCCTTTTCATGCTGATGTTGCACATAAAAAAACCAGATGGCAATAACAGCAAAAATACCCAAGACTGTAAGGTGGGTTGCCAAAAATTTACTCCAATCAAATACAAAAAGCATCGTGATAAAAAGCACAATTAATAGAGCATTAAACAACCACAATGATTTGTTTATTTTTTTAAATGATTGAAGCTGAATTAAAGGCAGTCTTAAATTGAAGAGCATGTAGTATATAGGTACAAGAACAAAGAGCACTACAGGGCTTCTATAAATGCGATAAAAAAACCGTTTGGCTTGGCTTGCTTGTTTAAATTCAAGAGCTGTCATGGTTGGTAAATCACCAATGTCTCTTAACTCAAGTTGTCCGTTGTGTTTGTGGTGAACTGCATGAGAGGCTGCCCAATACTTGAAAGGAATGGTGCTAAAAAAGCTACACACGTGTCCAATGAGTTTTCTAAGTTTAGTGTTTTGAACAAAAGAATGATGACCGCAATCATGCTGAATGATGAAAATGCGCACTAGGAAAAAAGCATTGAGAATACCCAATAAAAAAGTGATTAAATAGCTGTAATCAAGGCTTTTATACATTAAAAACCATAGAAAAATAAAGGGCAGAAACGAACTGAGTAATTGCCCAATGGCTTTTGCGTTGCTCTTGTTTGCATAAAGCGCCAACTTTCCTATCAACTCTTTTGAAATTTGAATTTTTTTCGGTGCATTCATAAGATCGTAAATCTAATAAACTGTATTTAAAAAACGTTATTTTTTTGCTCTTAGTCTGTTATCTTTGTTTCTATGCAGCTTATTACAGCCTTTTTACCGATTGTTTTTTTGTTGATTTTACTGATTTTAAATGTGCTTATTTTTGGTGATGGAGCTACTGCAGGACCCAATCAACTAGCTTTGTTATTGAGTGCTTTTTTCACTATTTTAATCAGTTCAAAACAAACTGATTTCAAGGCTCATTTAAAAGCAATGAGCAAAAACATTTCAATAGCAAGTCCTGCCATCTTGATCTTATTGTTTATTGGCGCCATGGTGGGTACTTGGATGCTCAGCGGTATTGTGCCAGCATTAATCTATTATGGTTTAGACATTTTAAGCCCTAAGTATTTTTTGGTCAGTGCATGTGTAATTTGTACTGTGGTGTCAATCTCTACGGGCAGTAGTTGGTCAACAACCGGAACCATCGGAATTGCTTTGTTGGGAGTAGCAAAAGCTATGCAAATACCTGTAGAGTATGCTGTAGGAGCTATCATTTCAGGAGCCTATTTTGGCGATAAACTCTCGCCACTTTCTGATACAACAAACTTAAGTGCTGCAATGGCAGATGTTGATTTATTTGAGCATATAAAATACATGTTGTTTACCACGATTCCTTCGGTGTTCATTGCTCTGGGGCTGTTCTTTTTTATGGGCTTAGGGTTTGATCAAAATTTACAAGCCCATGATATTCATGCCATTCAAACCTTTATTTTGACTCATTTTAACATAACCCCTATGTTATTTTTGGTTCCGTTATTGATGCTGTATTTGATTTACAAAAAAGTGCCCACCTTAGCAGTGATTTGCATTGCTTTTTTATTGGGTGGATGTTTTGCCTTAGGCTTTCAAAAAGATTTGATTTATAGCTTAAATACTGATGGATTACCTTATTTGCAGTTGGGCTATAAAACAATTCTATCAGCAGCTACCACTGGTTTTAGCTTAGATGTGCAAGATGCAGCAAAAGCTGATTTGGTATCAGCCTCTGGCATGAGTGGGATGCTCTCAACCATTTGGTTGATTCTCTGTGCCATGTGCTTTGGCGCTACAATGGAGGCTAGTGGTTATTTGAGAGGTATTTCTAAGTTTTTAATTGCTCGGGTCGAGTCTTTTTTTGGATTGGTCTCAGCTACATCGTTGAGTTGTTTGTTTTTTAATTTTACAGCCTCAGATCAGTATTTAGCTGTTGTTGTACCGGGTAAGATGTTTAAACAGGCTTTTAAAGATAGAGGCTATGCTGGGGTTAACTTAAGCAGAACCCTTGAAGATTCAGGTACTGTTACCTCAGTATTGGTGCCTTGGAATACTTGTGGGGCATATCATGCAGCTCTTTTTGGAGTGGCTACTTGGGCTTATTTGCCCTTCTGTTTTTTCAATCTTTTGAGCCCTCTGATGACCCTTCTTTATGCTGCTTTTCGAATTAAAATCAAAAAACATAGCTCATGAGATACTTATTAAGTTTGATTGTTTTGTCAAGTGTTGCTTTAACTGGACTAAGTCAAGAACAAAAGGCTGATCAAACAAGTATTGGTTTTGGCTTTAAGTCCCTGGTGCCTTCTGAAGTGTTTAGAACGCAAAATATCATCGATATAGATTCTGGATTGGCGAGCTTAAATGTGAACAATCAATTTGGGTATTCTTATGGCATGTTGATTCACAGGAGATTAGATGACAGATGGAGGGTTGAAACAGGCTTGTATTATGCCAAACGCAATCAAACCTATCAGGTTAATACTATATTAAACCAATTTCAACAAAGCTATGCAATGATCAATTATGAAGTGCCTATTCGCTTACTGAGAATGCTTCAATTGTCAAAAAACATTCGAACCCTTACAGGTATAGGTATGCAACTAAATTTATGGGCAACTGAAGATTATGGGGTAGGAGACAAGACCAATGAATTCTTTGCTCGACGCAAATCATGGATTTCTCCTTCTTTTGATCTCAGTGTTGGATTTGACTATGATTTTAAAATGGGCCTATTCTACTTAGGAGCTAGCTATCAGTTTTTTATCTCTGAGATGTATGTGGCAAAAGTTGAATCAGATTTAGGTTACTTTGAACCCTTTGTCAATTTTGAGTTGCCTGCTAATTACTTGGGATTAGAATTGAGGTGGTATTTCTTAGATGAAAAATAAAAAAAGCTCAGCATTGTAATGCTGAGCTTTTTAATTTTTAGCTATTTAGATTTCTTAAGGAGTGTAGGTGTCTAAAACGTTTAATTCATCAACTGAGTTAAAACAGGTTGAAGCATCAATGTCAAAAAGAATTTCAGGATTTGCATCAATAAATGCTTTACTGAAACTTTCACATAAAATTTCTCCACTGCAATTGTATACTCTATAATAAATGTTATTTTCATCTAATTCAAAATCTTCATTTTCATACAAGTATACATACTGAATGCTTTCGCCTTGCTTTACGGCAAGAATTTCTTGAATGTAAACATCGCCTACAAAAGTCGAAATAGTTGAAACGTCATAGAGCGTTTTGCCAATCCACAAGCTGTGATCTTGAGCATAGTTGTATAAGTCTGAATTCTTATCGTATCCAGTATTTTCAATTTTACATGGTCTATTTGCTAAATCATCGGCATAATCTTGCCAAGACTGATTGATTTCATTTTCGGGGCCATATAAATCTTGGTCTTCTCTTGTATCTTGACAACCTTCATTTGAAAGAATTGAACAAGCCAAGACCAGAACTGCGAGTGATTTATAGTTTAATAATAAGCGTTTCATATATTTTGTTTTACCATATTGTTTGGCAAATTTGAAAAACAGTTTAACTTGAGTCAAGTTTTTTTACAAATTGGTGATGCTTTTTTACTATTTAGCAAAGTGGAACTAGCACGCCCTAGATCAACAGGTGGCTTTTAACCCTAACTCAAAACATATAAAAATGGTTGAATAAACTAAAGATTTAGTTTGTTAATGCTTTTTCTTCTTAGCTTTTTCGCGTTCTCTTTTTAAGAAATCTTCAGTTGCTTCTTGTTCACGAATTTCAAGGTCTAATGTTTTGCCAACAGCATTTGCTTTGGCTTCTTTGGCTTCAGCCTTTTCATTTGCTTTGAGTTCTTGTTTGACTTCTTTCTCAATGTTGTGGTTTGAGAAATGAATGTTTTGAACTCCTGCAGTTTTGTGAAAATCAAAAGGATCTTTTTCAAAGGTCATTTCGGGGTGGTATTTTTTATCGATCGCTCCGAATAAAACATTTTTATTTTTATCGTTGTTGTAATCGTCAAGCTCAACAGTTTTTAAGGCGTACAAGGGGTTCTCAATAGATTGATTAAAGCGACTTTTTCCTGTGGGTACTAACATGAAGTCATCGTAACTCATAATGGGACTATACTTGTGATGAGTTTCCCAAAAAACTTGATAGTGACAAAATTTGTTCATGTGTACTGCCATGTACATGTTTCCCTGTGAGAAAGTCTTTTTTTTGTAAAGAAAGTAGTCTCCATCAATCGAGTCTGATTGAGCTTTTTTAACCATGTGCCAATGGTGGCGCTTCATGTATTCATCAAGATGCTGTTTTTTCTTATAAGAAAGAATTTTAATAGGGTCTTCTTCTTGAGCAAATGCAGAAGAAAGAGAAAACAAAGCAATAACGATTAAAGTAAAATTTTTCATTCTATTAGTTTTTCTGTTTTATAAAAATAGAATTATATTTAAAATCTGTGCAGATTAATGAGAAAAATCATAGCTGGAAAACTTCAAACGGACATTCTATTTATGCCAAACTAGTGTTTTCTGAGCATCCACCCAAAGCCATTATAGGTATGGTTCATGGTATGGGCGGACATTTTGATCGTTATACCGAGTTGATTGAACAATTTATTGAGCGCGGATTTTGGGTATTTGGATTTGATCAGTTAGGACACGGAAGAAGTACAGGAAGAAGAGGAGACACTCCATCACACAAACTTTTAGTTGAGAATATCGCTAAAATGGTAGAGCAAATGAAAGAAATAGCTCCAAACACAAAGACTGTTCTGTTTGGGCATAGCATGGGTGGAAATGTTTTGATGAATTATTTGTTAAACGAAGAAAAAAATGTTGACGCAGCTATTCTCTCTGCTCCTTGGATCAAGCTTGTAAACGGTCCAGCTTCTTTGACATTGAGGTTTGCGAGATTTGTAGCCAGAATCTATCCACAATATCTTTATACAATCGTGTCCAGAACAAATTCTTTGAGTAGAGACAAAGAGTTTTTAGAGAATTATTTACTTGATCGATGGTGCCATAGTTCGATTTCAATACGTTTTTACTTGTTTATGAGAATGGCTGGCAGACGTATTATAAAAAATGCAAATGCTTTGAGAACCCCAATGTTTTTGTATCATGGAACTGGTGATAAAATTACTTCGTATAAAGCTTCTAAAGAGTTTTACGATCAGTTAGAAAACAAAGAGTTGGTTCAATTTAAATTGCTTGATGGGGTATATCATGAACCACATAACGATATCGGAAAACAACAGCTATTTATAGAGATTGTGAATTTTATTCAAGTGAAACTTCAATTAGATTTAATTGCATGAAAGTTTACATGACCATTTTATCAATGTGTAGTTTTTTTCTTGCCTGCACTCAAAATTCAGAGAATATGTCAACAAAAGATAATGCCTACTGGAAAGAAAATCTTTCTTCTGAAGCTTACAGAGTTCTTAGAGAAAAAGGCACAGAAATGGCTTTTACCGGAAAGTATTATCACTTTGATAAAAAGGGTATTTATTGTTGCGCGGGATGCAATCAGCCACTTTTTGATTCTAAGCATAAGTATGATTCTGGTTCTGGCTGGCCAAGTTTTTACCAGTCAATCAATTCAAATGCCATAAAAAGAGTACAAGATGCCTCCCATGGAATGAATCGTATTGAAATTGTTTGTAGTAATTGTAACGGCCATTTAGGTCACGTATTTAATGATGGACCTAAGCCCACAGGGGAGCGTCATTGTGTTAATTCGATTTCTTTAAAATTTGAAGATCAATGACAAAGCTAGTTGCAGAAATTACAATATTTTGAGTCTTTATTGTGCTCAAAACTAGCTGTATTGTAAATACTTTGAATGCTTTGAATAAGTGCAGTTTTAAATTCTTTTAGCTGATCAATTGTGATCATATTTTCTGAATCAATACTTAATGATTGCAGGTGTTTGTGAGGTTCTTTAAGGTGAAAAATGTTTAGTGAGGGGCTGTTCCCACCTTCTTTATAAGTAAGTAGTGCGTAAAAAAGTAGTTGAATTGCATAGTTGTTTTTTTGTTCAAATATCTGCTCAATAGATTTTGTCTTTAACAATCGAGATTCAAAATGTCCTGTTTTATAATCAACAATTTTTATGGTTGACCCATTTTGTTCAATTCGGTCAATGATGCCTTTAATGATGAAGTTTGCATCAATTTTTCGATGTGCTTTTTCTTCGAGTGCCAATAGTTTGAAGGGCGTGTTTTTTGATTTTTTTAAATCTTGTTTAACTGCTGATAAAATAGTTTTTTTTGCCAAGTTGTATTGAATCAAAAAATGACCATCTTGCATAGAGAAATGCTGAAAACTTTCTTTAAACGCTTTTAGAAGCTCTTGATCTATGTTTTTATTGATGTTATCAAATACCCTTTTGTCAAAAGGTCTGTTTAGAAAAGGTTTGTAAAGATTAAATAATGCCTCATGAATAACATTTCCGATGGCTTTGCTAGAAACCTGCTCTTCAATTTCATTTTCTGACCGAATGTTGAGCACATATTTGTAATAAAAATCTAAGGGGCAATTTAAAAAACAAGTAATTGCAGAAGCAGAAAACCCTTCTTTGAATACCTCTGATAGTTTTTGCTTAATCTCGTCAGAATTCTCAATGCTTTGTGGCTGTATAGGCTTGAGTGTTTCATTGGTTTGTAATAACTTAAATTCAATATTTACCTCTGTGTCTTTAAGTTCTTCTTTGAGCTGGTGAATAAACCTTGAAGGTTCTGCGCTGCCAAGACTGTCAAAAGTATTGTTGTTTAAAAACAAAATTTTAATGTGTTTTGCACGCTGAATAAGCCTGAAGAAATGATAAGAAAAAATAGCTTCTTTTTCTTTGTAGGTAGGCAGATGAAAGTATTTCTTTATTTCGTATGGAATAAACGAAACATCAGATTTAAATTTAGGAAAGACTCCTTCATTGGCATTGATGAGTGTTACAGATTCAAAGTCTAAGAGCCGTGTTTCTAAAATGCCCATGATTTGAAGCTCTCCAATGGCATCTCCAATAAGATCAATTTTATGCTCTGAGCTGTAAGTTTTAAAAAGCAATTCTAAAAGTGAGGGTTTGTTTAAAAAACTGTATTCAGATGTTAAGTGAGTAATGTTTTTAAAAAGCTTTTGAATATGGAAGTTTTGTTCTTTGTAAATAGCATGATTTAGATTTTGATCTAGATTGTGAACAATCTCAAGCAATGCTTTAAGATAATCTTCAATGTCATATTTTAATGGTTGAACAAGATGTGTGACAACCGCATTTTCAGATTGTGTTATTTGCTTGATTTGTTCGCTATCTAAATATAAATAATGCAGGCTTTTTAATTTTTTCAATACCTCAGAAGTGCTTTGGTTTTGAATTAGGTTAAAGGTTTTAAAGATGCTTATAAGGTGTTTTATATGAAACCGTTTATGCTTGGCATAAAAAAGCTGATTGGTAATGATTTCTTGATAAAAACTAAAGATTAAGCTGTTTTTTAAGCTTAATCCTAAAGACACATTTACTTGTTCTACATCATCACGCATTTCATTGAGTATGACAGGCAAGTGATCTTCGTTGGCCAGTACCAAGACATTAGATTTATCTTTCTTAGAATAACTGCTCCAAACATACCTGACCAACTCTCTTTCATTGTTGGCACTCACTAATTCAATGTGTTTTTTAGATTGAAAATAGTTATGTGTTTGCTTGTTTGTTTGCACCCAGCTTTTTTCTTTTAAATATTTTCTCAGAAAAAAGCCGGCATAATGATTCTTATTGTTAACATATGAGTAATCAAAATCAAAAATCAGCTCGGCGTTATATTTTTTAATGAGAAGGTCAATAATTTTCTCTTCTGCTTTGGTTAAGGCATTGAATCCTGCGAAATATATTTTTTTAAACTCAGCGAGTTGTTTGTTTACTTTTTCAGAGCCTTCTTTTAAGGCGAGATATAAGTGTTTAAATAGCTGCCCTCTGTAGGTGTAAGGCTTGTCTTTTAAAAAGTCTTGAAGTAAGTTATAATAAGATTCAAATTTTGACCAAAAAATAAGATAGTTTTTTTGAATTTCAGTTTGCTCTTCAAGACTCCATTGTTGCATTTTAAAGTAGTTTTTACAATAGTTGAAGAAATCTTGAGTATCAATGAGTTGTCCGTCTAAATCACTGAAGTCTGAAATTAAAGTTGGTGCCCAGTTTAAAAAATTTTGAAAGTCTTCTTCTTTTGTATTGACTTTTTGATATACTGAGTAGAATTTAAAGAGAAATTCTGTTGAAGGAAGAATTTCTGTTTTTAAAAGCAGGGTGGCAAATTCTTCAATGCTTTTAAATGATGGTAAAATACAAGCCCCTTTGAGTGTTTGTTTTAAATGTTGAGTAATGTAAAGGCTGCTTCGCTTAGAAGGAGTAAGTACTAAAGTATTTTCTAAGTCATTTGAATGTTCTAGTAACTGCTGGCAAATATGTTCAATGAAACTTTTGCTCAAAATATTTTTTTTATGAATTCTATAAATTCATTGAACGTAGATTTTTTTGTAAATACTTGTTTGATGATTGATAAGTAAGAATTACTTTGAACATCTTGTTTGATGTAATTGGGTTTAAGCTTAGTACCCATTACGTGCTTATGTTCTTGTTTTTGGTCGAGTAGTAATAAGTTATTTTTTGATATTTCATCTTCAGGGTCAAGCTCAATGGCTTTTTGATAGTTTTTTTTAGCTAGATCAAATTTTTTATTGTGAGTTTGAACGTAGGCTAGACAAGAATATCGAAAAGGATTTTCTGGCTCTTTTAGCGTGAGCTTTTTCAATACCTTTTCACTCAATACGCTCTGATTAAGATGTAAAAGTGAAAGTGCTTTTAGATAGAGTACATCAATTTGCTCTTGCTCTATTTGCTCAAGTTCATTAATGATTTTGAGTGTTTTGGCATAATTTTTTTGATCGTATGCCTTTGAGGCACTTTTGAAAGAAGTATTCAATACGTTACATTTGAAATCTGAAATGTAAAAATAACCATCATGTACCAAAATTGTACTCTTTTCATTGCCTTTATTTTCGCTCTGGTTACTTCTTGTAATTTGAGCCAACCACAGCAAACTAAAATTCAAACTAAGGCAGATCTTTTTTTGAATGAATACAACCAAACTTTTCAGAAATTGCTGATAGAAGCTGCTGAGGCTGAATGGACGTTAAATACCAGAATTATAGAAGGTGACACAGTAACAGATAAGCTGGCTCAACAAGCTCAAGAAAAAATGGCGTTATTCAATGGTAGTGAATTCAACATAAAGACAGCCCAAGAGTTTTTAAAACAAAAAGATTTTTTGACTGAAACTCAAGTAAGACAGCTTGAATCAATTATTTACGCCGCTGCATCAAGTCCTGCTATAGTCATAGACAAAGTGAAAGGAAATATTAAGTTAGGAACAGCCCAAACTCAAAAATTATTTGGCTTTAAATATGTGCTGGATGGACAAGAATTAAGCACCAATCAAATAGATAGCATTCTGAGAACCTCAAAAAAATTGGATGAGCGAGAAAAAGTTTGGGCTTCAAGTAAAGAGGTTGGAAAGTCTTTAAAGCAAGGCGTAATTGATCAGAAAGCTTTGCGCAATCAAATTGTACAGAGTTTAGACTATAAGAACTATTTTGAGTTTCAGGTTTCAGATTATGGGATGAATGCACAACAGATGTTAGAGATGAATAAAAAACTTATCAATGATATTTGGCCATTGTATCGTGAATTGCACACTTGGGCTAGGTATCACTTGGCACAGCAGTATAACCAACCTGTACCTGACATGATTCCTGCACACTGGTTGCCCAATAGATGGGGCCAAGATTGGACAGGTTTGGTTGAAGTAGAGGGCTTAGATTTAGATGAGGTATTAAAGGAAAAGTCAGCTGAATGGATTGTGCGTCAAGCCGAAGACTTTTATGTGAGTATCGGGTTTGAGGCTCTGCCTCAATCGTTTTATGAAAAATCAAGTTTGTATCCATTGCCTAAAGAAGCAAATTATAAGAAGAACAACCATGCTTCTGCATGGCACATGGATAACGATCAAGATGTTCGTTCACTGATGAGCGTAGAGCCGAATACAGAATGGTGGGAGACTACTTTACATGAGCTAGGGCATATTTATTATTATTTGACTTATTCTAATGAAGATGTTCCGATTATTTTAAGAGGTGGAGCCAATAGAGCCTATCATGAAGCAATGGGTAGCTTACTAGGCTTGGCATCCTTACAAAAGCCATTTTTACAGTCTTACGGATTAATATCAGAGAATTTACAATTAAATGACACCTTGATTCTCTTAAAAGAAGCGATGAATTATGTTGTGCTTATTCCTTGGGCCTCTGGTGTTATGACGCATTACGAACATGATTTATACTCAGATGGCATAACCAATGATCAATTAAATTCAAAATGGTGGTATTACAAAGAATTGTATCAAGGCATTACGCCACCCGAAAAACGATCAGAGGCTTACTGTGATGCGGCAAGTAAAACACACATTGTAAATGATCCTGCGCAATATTACGATTATGCACTTTCTTATGTATTATTGTTTCAGTTTCATGAGCACATTGCTAACAATATTTTAAAACAAGATGTACATCAAACAAATTATTATGGAAATACTCAAGTGGGAGATTTTTTAAAAGCCTTGATGTATGATGGCGCTAACGTAGATTGGCCAAATCATTTAAAAGAGCACTTAGGATCTCAAATAAGTGCAAAGCCTATGTTAGACTATTTTGAGCCTTTGATGCATTATTTGAAAAAAGTCAATAAAGGAAGGGTGTATACCTTAACAGAACAGCTTTAATGACGTTTATGGCTTTTGAAGTTTAATCCACAACAAAAAAGGAATATAAAAAACACAGGAGAGTAAAATGCCTCTTGCTAGTTTTAAACTGTTTATTTTTAGGGCTAAAAAAAAGAGCAGGCCATTAAAAAGCAAACTCATTGACAAGATGATTCCATGATACTGAGTATTAATTAAGAACAACTCAAAGTATCTTTCAGGACTGTATCTTGTAAAATGCATTAAATAGTAGATCCAAAACCCAAAGAAAGGACCAATAAGACCAAATGCAAAGCCTGTCAGTATTCTTTGATCAAATATCATAGTTTTCTAATGCTTTGAGAGCTTTGTAGTTGGTCAAATCATATTGAATGGGAACAACTGAAGCAAATCCTTGCTCTAGGGCAAATAAGTCTGTGCCTTGTATTTTATCTTGTGTGTCAAAAGATCCGGTAAGCCAATAATAAGCTTGATTGCTGCCATCAAAGCGCTTTTCAAGTTGTTCTACCCAATCACCATTTGCTTGTCTGCACCATTTGATGCCTTTGATTTCACTGGCCTTTATGTTCGGAATGTTTACATTGTATGCTATGTGCGAAGGCAATGAGTGTTTATTTTTGAGTAAAAATTGAACAACATCTTTAACAATTTGTTCGCACATGCTAAATTCTGCCTGAGGGTCATGGTTTAACAGTGAAAATCCAACCGATGCGATGCCCTCCATAGATCCTTCAATCGCGGCTCCCATTGTGCCGGAGTAGTTGACGTTTACAGAGGCATTTGAACCATGGTTGATGCCGCTTAAAATAAGATCAGGTTTTTCTTCAAGAATTTCATGAATGGCAATTTTTACACAATCAGTTGGCGTGCCAGAGCAGCTGAAAGCTTGTTTTGCTCCGTCAAAACTTGTTTTATGAACTCTTAATGGATCGGCAATGGTGATGGCCATAGACTGCCCTGATTGTGCTTTAGAGGGTGCTACAACAACAATGTTGGCGAGCTCTTTTAGAAAAGAAACTAGGTTATAAATGCCTTTGGCTTGAATGCCATCATCGTTGGTGATTAAGATAGTTGGTTTGTTCAAAGTATTTTTTTAGAGTTCTTATTCAAAACTACTTATTTTTGTTGAATGCAGATTTGCTCATTGACGCTATTTCAGTTTAAGAACTTTGAAGAGTTGCACATCAAACTCAGTTCAAAGATCAACTACTTTTATGGTAACAATGGAGCAGGAAAGACAAATATCTTAGATGCGCTGTATTACTTGTCGTTTTGCAAGAGTTTTTTTTCTAATTCAGATCGGTATACCCCCAAGAATGATTTAAACGGACAGTTCTTAATCAAGGGCAGTTACCAATTTTTAGAAGAACAAGAAGATGTTTACGAGTGTTCATATAAAAATGAGCGCAAGATTTTTAAAAAAAACGATTTGAAATATGCTAAGTTTTCTGATCATATTGGGCAAGTTCCTTTGGTGTTTGTCTCGCCCTCTGATCATAAATTACTTGATGGATCTTCAGATGTAAGAAGAAGACTCTTTGATCAAATTATTAGTCAGACAAATAAAACATACCTTGATGATTTAATTGCTTACAACAGACTTTTAGCTCAGCGCAATAAGATTTTAAAACAAGCTTTTGAACAGCGCAATTTTGATCAAATGCTTACTGAGATTATTGATGGGCAACTGGCTGAAAGAGCGTTTAAAATTAAAAAGATAAGAACTGATTTTACAGCTGATTTTAATGCTTCACTT
This sequence comes from Flavobacteriales bacterium, assembly GCA_020631045.1. GTDB lineage: Bacteria > Bacteroidota > Bacteroidia > Flavobacteriales_G > JALEGO01 > JAHDHZ01. Next base: position 16,352 of record JAHDHZ010000027.1, read on the forward strand.
CAGAAATTTTATGCTGTTATTGCCTCTGATCAAGAACACGTTAGACTGACTTATGATTCTGAGGTAAGCGATACTTTTTTAAATGATTTAAAAGCTCAATTTAAGATAGATTGTATGAAGGGCAGCTCAAGTATTGGAGTACATAGAGATGACTATTCTATGCAAATTAATCAACAGGGTTTGAAGTATTTCGGATCACAAGGGCAACAAAAATCATTTCTAATCGCCTTGAGATTTGCACAAGTAGATTATTTGATTCAAAAAACAGAAAAAAATCCCATCATCTTACTTGATGACGTTTTTGATAAGCTCGATCAAACAAGAGTTGCCAAGGTATTTGATGTTGTAAATTCTAAGTTTGATTCACAGGTGTTTATCACCAGTACAGATGCCGAGTTAATGAAGAAAACATTTATCAACAATAAAGAGATCAAATTTTTTGAGGTAAATCAAGGAAAAGTCACTGAATCATGAGAAAAGAAAATCAACAAAGCCTAAAAAATGTCATTGATCAGGTTTTAAAATCAAATTCGAAGTTGTCTAAGGGTTTGTTGCGCATGAGAATACTTGATGCTTGGAAAGAAGTGGCAGGAGAGATGATTCAAAAAAAAACACTTGATGTTTACTATGAGAATGCAGTGCTTTTTGTAAAGCTAGATTCTTCTACTTTAAGAGCTGAATTGATGCATCAAAAACAAGTACTGGTAGAGCGCATAAACCATGTTGTAGAACGTCAAGTAGTGAAAGAGATTGTCTTTAAATAGCTAAAAATTTTTCTTCTAGCAGTTTTGAGTTTTTGATGGATTTTCTCAGCCATTTTAACATAGTTTGTTCTTTTTTTAAAGCATTCAAGTGAAAATCTTTGTGGGTTTTTAATTTATGTACAAGATCATACATGCCCAATGCAGCAGCAACTGAAATGTTATAGCTTTCAGTAAAACCATACATGGGTATTTTTAAAAAAACATCAGCATGTTTTTTGACCTGATCTGTTACTCCTGTGAGCTCAGTTCCGAATACTAGAGCTGTTTTTGTATTAGGTTTAAAATCGAGAAGATCAATTGAATCTTCATGCAATGCTGTTACAGCTATTTGATAGCCTTGTTGTTTTAACTCTGAGATACAAGCATCAGCTTGCTTGTATTTGTATAGGTTTAACCATTTGTTTGATCCTAGTGCAACATCAGGGTTTACATCATATTTGTTTCTACTTTCGATGATATGTACATCAGATACCCCTAAGCAGTCAGCAGTACGTAATACAGCACTGGCATTTTGAGCTTGGTAAATATCTTCAAGAACAATGGTCAGTAACTCTGTGCGTTGATTTATAATTTTTTCAAAAAGCTCAACTCTATTTTCAGTAGCAAAGGTTTTTAAATACTTGATGAGCGCTTGTTGTTTGTTAGGCATTAGCGTTAGATTTTTTTATGAGGTTGGCAAGCTTAAAGAGTGCTTGAGCGCCAATCGTAGCATCATAATTATTTGGTAAAGGGCTATTTACCTCACACAAATCAGCTCCAATGATGTGGTGTTTTTGATCAACTAAATAACGAATCAAATAGAATACTTGGTCAAACTCAAGCCCGCCGGCAACAGGAGTGCCGGTTGAAGGGCATAAATAGGGTTTTAATCCATCAATATCAAAGCTGATATATAAATTCTTGTGTTGAATACTTTGCTGAATAGTTGAGCAGATAGTTTTCCAAGAAACACCTTCAAAGAGTTGCTTTTGTATACTTGAATTTAAAAAAGTTACTGATTTTTTATTGGTTTGAGCATAATTGAATTCTTGCTCACAGAAATCACGAATGCCTAAATGAATGATTTGCTTGCAAGCTTGAAGTTTGCTTGCATTGAACATGATAGAGGCATGTGAATGATCAAAGTCTTGATAGGCTTCTCTTAAGTCAAAATGCGCATCAATATGTAAAATGCTAAACTGCTCATAAGTTTGATCAAGGGCTTGCAAAAGACCAAAAGGTGTGCTGTGGTCTCCGCCCAAACAAATCACTTTTTGATTGTTTTTGTAGGCGAGCAAGCTTTGTTCTTTTAAATAGTTGTTGAGCTTAGTTGAAAGGTTATTGAGCTGATCAACTTGATTGTTTAAAATAGCTTGGTGCGCTTGCTGATTGTACTGCGCAATGAGCTCATGTTCTTTGTGAAAAAGTTTGTTTTGCCAGCAGTTATTTAAATTCTCGTCAAATAAATCTACTTGATAAGAGGCTTCTAATATTTTTTCTGGGCCCTTGCTAGTACCTTTGTGTGAAGAAGTTGTGGCATCCCAGGGCATGGCATGAATGATAATTTCGGCTTCTTGCTCTTTGTAGGGTAATCCGAAAATCTGCTCAGAATGAGCTTCACTGTTTGGGTTAAAGTCCATAAAATAACTGTATAAATTATCAAGGCAAAAAAAAAGCTATTCGACTAATCGAATAGCTTTTTTAGGTTTTGTAACTAAAAAATTAGTTTACAGCTGAATTTAAGTCAGCACCTGCTTTAAACTTGATAACGTTTTTTGCAGGTATTTTGATTGTTTTTCCAGTTTGAGGGTTTCTACCATCTCTAGCAGCTCTCTTGTTTACTGAAAAAGAACCAAATCCAACTAAAGCGATTTTATCACCTTTCTTTAACGCTTTTGTAGTTGTGTCAACGAAAGCCTCAACAGCTCTTTTAGCGTCAGCTTTACTTAAATCAGCCTGAGATGCTACTGCATCGATTAATTCTGTCTTGTTCATAATTTTAAATTTAGCCCTGATGGGCGGTTAAACATTGAAACAAATATTAACGATGCGTTTTTTAAAAACAATCCTGATCACCCAAAAAGTGCCAAATTGTTAATAAATACGGGGGTTTTGTTAATAACTGCAATTCAAAACCCTTATAAACACTGAGATTTAGAGGTTTTAAATGTATCCTTTTAGCTTGTATGCAAGCATTCCGACGGTTTCGTGTAGTATAATTTCCCAGTTTTGAATGCCTGAGCTTGAAGGAATAATTGCGCTGATTGATTTTAGTTTATTTAAAAATCTTCGATCGGTTACAAAAGTCTCAACTTGAAGGCCTGCTTTTTCAAAACATCCACGTGCTCTTCTTAAATGTGACGAAGAACTTATGATCAGTATTTTTTTTGCCTTTAGATTCTCTTTGTTCATCAATGCAATGCTGTTGATGGCATTTTCATAGGTGTTTCTACTATAAGGTTCATAAAACACTGTAGGCTCATAGTTGAGTTTGTGTAAGAAGTTTTGAATGTGTTTTGCTTCAACTTGGCTTGTATCATTTATGTACCCCGATCCACCCGAAAAAATTAAAGCTTTAACCAATCCTTGTTTCTGCAACCTCATAGCTTGTAAGAAACGATCTGCAGAGCTTCTGAAAATAATGCTTGAATCTTGATCGTCAAAATATGAAACTCCACCCAAAACAATTGCCAAATCGAAAGGTTGCTGAATGTTACTTAGCGCTTTAGGGTCTTCAAGCCATTTAAGACAAATATTCGATGTGATGGGAGTAGCCATAAAGATGATAAAGCCCAAGGCACAATAAACTAAAGTCTTGTTTTTGCGAATTAGTGCAATTAAAATAACTGCTAAAAAAACAAATATGGGGTTTAAAAGAAATTCAAGAAACTTAGATAGTAAAAAAAACATTTAAAAGATTTTATATTTGCACCTCAATGTCTACTGACAAACAGAGCAATAATAGTATAATTCAATTAGAGGATCTCAGGCTTTTGCTAAAATTATTTACCAGAGATTGGTATTGGTTTATCATACTGCCATTGCTTTTTGGGTCGCTTTCTTTTTTGTATGCCTATAGACTGACCAATATATACAGTGCCAAATCCCAGTTGATTTTAAAGTCAAATGATTACAATCAGTTAGACGGTGGATTTTCGAATCCTTACTCTTCGTTTGAAGAAACAGCCAATCAGATTCGGGTAGTCAAGTCTTCAAATTTGCTTGAAAAGGTGATTCAGAAGATGAATCTAAACGTTTCTTATTTTATTCAAGGTAGGTTAAAGACTTCAGAAGTGTTTAAAAATATGCCCTTTGAGGTAACTTCTGAGAATTATGGCAATAAATCTTATTACAGAGATTTTAACATTAAGATTCTCTCTGCTCAAGAATATGAACTGACCTTTCTGATGAACGATGAAGAGGTGGTCAAGAAATACCGTTTTGATGAACTGGTACTTGATTATGGGTTTCATTTTAAGATTCTGAAAAGTACCAGCATTTCATCTTTAGATCAATCTTCTATAGAGAGTCTTCCTTATTACAAGTTTTACATCTATAGAAACGAAGATTTGATCTATAAGTACAAATCTGCTATGACTGTTGAGAATGAAGAGTGGACCAGTATCTTAAACATCACAGTTCAAGATGAAATTGCCGATCGTGCAGTTATGTTTTTAGATACACTTGCGCGCGTATACATTGATTATTCTTTACAAAACCGCTTTGATATCAATTCAAACACTTATGTATACATCTCAAATCAATTAGAAGAGGTTGTAGAGATCATCAATTCAATAGAGAAAGAGATAGAACTTTATAAGGCTTCAAAGCAAATTTTAAACATTGAGAAAGAGCAAGAGAATTATTTCAAGCAATTGGTTGATTCTGAAACTGAAAAAAAGAAAATCAAACTTAAAATAGCTGCGATTTCTGATTTGAAGAATCATTTGATCAATTCTGAGAACAGTGATTTCTTGCCTCCGAGTTACTACATATTAAAAGAAGACAATTTCATTCAAGACGCTATCTCTAAGTTGTATGATATTGAGGTTAAGAAGAGCAATTATTTGATGGAGGGTACCAATCAGACCTTTACAATTAGTTCTGTAGACAAGAATATAGAGATCTTAAAAAAGAATTTATTGACCCATTTAATCAATTCTGAGAAGTATCTTTCTGAACAAATTGAAGATCAAAATTATGAATTGATTAAGTATAAAAACAAGTTGCAGATTATTCCGCAAAATCAGCGTCAGTTGTTGAACATTCAAAGAAAATTAGAGGTCAATGAGAAGCTTTATTTGTTTTTGTTAGAAAAAAGAGCTGAAAACATCATTTCTAAAGCGGGAATCATCTCAGAGACTAAGGTTATTGAAAAGGCGCGTTCTTTTGGAATCATCTGGCCGAATCGCCAAAAAATTATAGCAACCTATACGCTGGCAGGATTGGTCTTGGCTTTTTTGATTGGATTGATCAGGCAATTGTTTTTTCAGCGCATTACAAATTTGGCTGAACTTGATCAGGCGACCTCCTTACCTGTTTTGGGGGGTATCCCTTTAATGAAGTCTGAACAATTAGGATATTTAGCCGTAGAGCAAAAGCCCAAAGGAGCGTTGAGTGAGTCGTTCAGAAATTTAAGGGCCAATTTACAGTATTTGTCAGCTGAAAAGCCCTCTAAGGTGATTATGGTCACCTCTGTGCATCCTTCTGAAGGCAAGACGTTCTGCTCGGTCAATTTGGCTACAATTTTAGCAAAAGCTGATAAAAAGGTTATTGTGATTGATTTTGATATGCACAAGCCAAGGGTACACCAAGCCTTTGGATTGAATAAAAATTTGGGACTTTCTAATTACTTGATTGGAGATAAGGTGTTAAGTGAAGTGATTCAACCTACTTCGGTTGAGAACTTATCTACTATACTTTCTGGGCCTGTTCCGCCCAACCCCTCAGAGCTTGTTTTAGGAGCAGGAGTTGGTGTTTTGGTTGAGCAGCTCTCAAAGAGTTATGATTATGTGATTTTAGATACGCCTCCTTTAGCGTTGATCAGTGATGGAGCGATCTTGTTGAATAAATATGCAGATGTAGGCATTTTTGTTTCTCACACCAAGTTTGCCAACAAGAATGCCTTATCGTTCTTAGGAGAGATTGCAGAAAAGAACAAAGAGAAAAGTGTAGGGCTTATTTTAAATGGAATTTACAGTAATAAGTGGAGGTACTACTATGGTAAGTACGAATACAATTATGCCTATTCGTATGGATATGGTTACGGATACACTTACGGATCTGAAAAAGAAGATTAAGCCATGGTTTCTGTTGTCATCACTGCATATAATTACGATCGTTACATTGAAAGGGCTATTCGCAGTGTGCTTGATCAAAGTTTGAATAAGGGGCTTTATGAGATTATTGTTGTGAATGATTGTAGTACAGACAGTACTGCTCAAATTCTTGAGAATTACCAAGAAGATGTACGCATTTTTAATTTAGAACAAAATGTAGGGCTTGCAGCAGCAAGAAACATTGGCATTAAAAAGGCAAGAGGGCAATACATCGTGTTTTTAGATGCAGATGATTACATTCAAAAAGATTTGCTATTTGTTCAGAACACATTTCTAAACGAGAACAATGCCCTTGATGCGGTTTCTGTTGATTACTATTTGGTCAATGAAAGAGGAGTGCACTTAAAGCATGTTGATGCCAGTGAGCAGCCTATTGCTTGTGGCATCATGTTTAGAAAAGATTTCTTGTATGAGATAGGATTATACGATGAGAGTTTTAGAGCAAGAGAAGAAGAAGACTTAAGGTTGAGGTTTCTAAAGAAATACAACATTTACAACATTTGCTTGCCTCTTTACAGATATCGTTTTCACGGCAATAATTTAACAACCAATCATTCACTGATGCAAGATGCTCAGCTCAAATTAGATGAAAAGCACAGGTGAGCATAATCTAAGGCTTGAGGGTCAAACTATTTATTTAAGGCCGGTTCGTTTGAGCGATGCCAATGAGCGTTATTTAGGGTGGATTAATGACAAAAAAGTCACCAAAGGCCTTGAAACAAAATCTGCAGATCTTCAGAGCCTCAAAGAATATGTTTCTAATGTTTTAGACGGCCAGCATAATCATTTTTTTGCTATTTGTATGCTAGAAAACGACCTGCATGTAGGCAACATCAAGCTAGATCAATTAGATTTAAAGGCAGCAACTTGTGAGTTGGGCATTATGGTTGGAGACAAATCTTACTGGGGGCAAAAAGTAGGCAGGCAAGCCTGTGAATTAGCTATTCACTATGCCTTTTCACATTTGAAGCTTCGTAAAATTTTATTGGCTGTTTATGCCAGCAACACAGCTGCTTACAGTTTGTATGAAAAGCTTGGATTTAAAGAAGAAGGATGTTTGAAAAAACATGTTTTGGTTGATGGAGAGTTAGTTGATAAATATTTCATGTGTTTATACAATAAATTATACGCTCAATGAACTTATGCATCATACAAGCCCGAATGGGCTCGACAAGGCTGCCGGGCAAAGTACTAAAGTGTATTCATAACAAGCCTTTAATCGATCACCTGTTAGACCGTTTAGCCCCTTCAAAGCACATCGATGAGTTTGTTGTTGCCACCTCTGATTTAGAGCAAGACGATGCTTTGGTGAATCATCTTGAAAAACGAAACACATCAGTCTTTAGAGGTTCTGAGTGGGATGTTCTTGAACGCTTCTATTTGGCGGCTAAAAAGCATTCCCCCAAAACCATCACCCGCATCTGTGCCGACAATCCTCTACATTCTTACAAAGTCTTAGACCAAGTATTTGAACGCTTCTTAGCCACTCAGAGCGACTACCACTCAAACTCAAACCATGAGCCAGATGTCTTAGAAGATGGCTTTGATGTTGAGGTGTTCAGCTTTGCTGCACTTGAAAAAGCTTACCTTCAAGCCAAATTGCTCTCTGATCGAGAACACGTCACACCTTTCATAAAACGAGATGAAAGTCTGAAAAGAACATGGCAAAAAACATGCGAGGCGTATACCTACAAACTTTCGGTTGATACAGAAAATGATCGATTGGCTGTAGAGCAAATCTTTTTGGCTTTTAAAGAAAATTACGACTTTTCTATTGATCAGGTGGTCGAACTCTTAGAGCATCGCTCTGACATTTTAGAGCTCAACAAAGAAAGTATTATCAACTCAGGTTTTCACAAATCACTTAAAAATGATAAAATTGTGAAATAAAACCAATTTCTAAAACACGAGAAATGTCATACCAAACAGTTACTTTGCCTCACATTACCAATTTCAGTGCTTCTGATGCTTATCGAAATGCAATTCATGATTTAATCCCCGGCGGAGCGCACACTTATTCAAAGGGTGATGATCAATTTCCTGTGTATGCTCCAGCGGCGATTACTCATGGCAAGGGTGCTTATTTGTGGGATGTTGATGGCAACAAGTTTTTAGACACTTTAATGGGGCTTACCTCTGTGTCTTTGGGCCATGCGTTCGAACCTGTACTAGAGCGCGTAAGAGAAGAATTACTTAAAGGCGTTAATTTTTCACGTCCATCAGTTATCGAGAGAGAAATGGCAGAGCGCTTTTTGTCTCTAGTGCCGGGTCATGACATGATTAAGTTTGCCAAGAACGGGTCGGTAGCCACTACTGCAGCTGTAAAATTAGCAAGAGCTTATACAGGGCGCAAAATTGTAGCACGACCTTACGATCATCCATTTTACAGTTATGACGATTGGTTTATTGGTTCAACTGATTGTGATTTTGGGGTGCCCAAAGAGACCCAAGAGATGACTGTGTTATACAAAGCAGACGATCTTAATTCTTTACAAGAGTTATTTGCTAAATATCCAAATAAAATAGCCTGTATCATCTCAGAACCAGAAAAGTTTAATGTAATAGAAGAGGGGTTTTATGACAAAGCCATTGATATGGCGCATCAAAACGGAACACTTTGGATCATGGATGAAATGATCACAGGTTTTAAGACCGACTATCCTGGATCGATTAAAAAATTCAATGCAAAGCCAGATATGGCCACTTGGGGCAAGGGCATTGCCAATGGATTTTCTTTTTGTGCTTTAACAGGTAAAAAAGAAATCATGGAATACGGAGGCATTCGTAGAAAGGGTGAGAAGAAGGTCTTTTTAGTCTCTACCACTCATGGCGGAGAAACCCACGCCATAGCCGCAGGTTTAGCTACCATGGATTTCTTTGAGAACAATAAGGTGCTTGAGCATAATCACAGCATCGGAGATTATTATATTGAAGGAGTGAATAAGATCTTAGCAGAACTTGCTTTGCAAGACTACATTCAATTAACAGGCTTTAATTGGGCTGTAGGTATGGTTACTAAAAATGCAGAGCATCAACCTTGTTTACATTACAGAACCCTGTTTATGCAAGAAATGATTCAAAGAGGCATCTTGTTTCAAGGTATTCTCTCACCTTGTTTTTCTCATTCAAAGCAAGACATTGATTTGATGCTTTCAGCCTTTTATGAGTCTGCAGTAGTTTACAAGCAAGCCCTTGAAAAAGGGTATGAGGCTTACTTAGTCGGTGAAGAAATCAAGCCTGTATTTAGAAAGTACAATTAAGTTTGACAAGGCTTTAGACAATGCTTTTTAATTCATTAGATTTTGCAGTATTTCTGCCATTGGTCTTTGCCTTGTACTGGCTTTCAGGGTCAAAAAAAACTCAAAATTTAATCTTATTTTTAGCCAGTCTCATTTTTTATGGCTGGTGGAATCTACGCTTTTTAAGCCTTATTTTATTTAGTATTCTCCTAGATTTTTTCTTGGCAAAGAAAATTGAGAAGTCTACTGATACACAAAAAAAATGGCTACTTTACCTGAGTTTATCGGCCAATTTAGGCTTACTAGGAGTGTTTAAGTACTTCAATTTTTTTATTGATAGTTTCGTAGAGGTTTTCGCCTTTTTCTCAGTTCAGTTTAGCCCTACTCATCTCAACATTATTCTACCTGTAGGCATTAGTTTTTATACGTTTCAAACTTTGAGTTACTCTATAGATGTGTATCGAGGTAAGATAAAAGCGAGTAATGATTTTATTGCCTTTGGTTCTTTTGTAAGCTTTTTTCCGCAGTTAGTTGCTGGGCCCATAGAGCGCGCAACGAATTTATTGCCTCAGTTTCAACAAAAAAGAGTTTTCAACTATACTCAAAGTGTTGATGGATTAAGACAAATTTTGTGGGGATTCATCAAAAAAGTGGTTATTGCCGATCACTGTGCGGTATATGTCAACATGATTTATGCCGACTATACAGAATATTCTGGTTTTTGGTTGTTGATGGCCTCAGTGTTGTTCGCCTTTCAGATTTATGGTGATTTTTCTGGTTATTCTGACATTGCCATTGGTACAGCTAAATTGTTTGGAGTGAGTTTGATGCAAAATTTTGCTTTTCCTTACTTCTCAAGAGATATCGCCGAGTTTTGGAGGCGCTGGCACATTTCCTTGTCAACATGGTTTAGAGATTATCTATACATTCCATTGGGAGGTAGTAAAACATCTCTTGTCAAGCAAATTAGAAATACTTTTGCAGTGTTTTTAGTGAGTGGTTTTTGGCATGGAGCTAACTTTACCTTCATTGTCTGGGGAGGGCTTAACGCTCTTTATTTCTTGCCTTTATTGTTAGGTAAAAAGAATAGAAGACATTTAGATGTAGTGGCTCAGCACAGCAGCTTTGCTTCTTTAAAAGAGCTCTATCAAATGGCTACAACTTTCTTAATTACAACTCTTGCCTGGGTATTTTTTAGAGCCAGTAGTGTAGAGCAGGCCTGCTTAATTTTAAAGAAGATCTGTTCTTTCTCTCTTTTTAATATGACGAGCTCTATTTCTTTAAAACCTTTTGCAGTGCTCATATTACTTCTATTTACTTTTTTAGTTGTTGAGTGGATGGGTAGAGCTGATAGGTATGCTCTTGAGCGATTGTTCACCACTTATTCTAGAGCAGTTCGGTTTAGCTTTTATGCTTTGTTAATTGTGGTGATTGGCCTTTTTATGCAAACTACTCAAACTTCATTTATTTACTTTCAATTTTGAAGAAATTTTGCTTGCATATTGTTTTATTTTTAGTGTTTACTACTTGTTTGTATGTTTTCTGCATTGTGCTCAGTGGGCTTGTTTTGCCTCAAAAACTGCGTCCAAATTTGATGTATCCCTTAGGAGGAAACGGTCATTTGTTTTCAAGAATTCAAGAACTCAAGCAAATAGATTCAGTTGATGTACTTTTTTTAGGATCTTCTCATGCTTATCGTGGTTTTGATACGCGCATTTTTGCAGACTCAAGCATTTCAGTCTTTAATTTAGGTTCAAGTGCTCAAACACCGCTTCAAACCAATATTCTGCTTAAGCGTTATCTCGATAAAATTAAGGTTCAACACATCATCTATGAGGTTTATCCAGGTACACTTTGTTCTGATGGGGTAGAGGCCTCTTTAGATTTACTTGCCAATGACGGCTTTGATTTCATGAATTTTGATTTGCTGATCAATACCAAGCATTTAAAAGTGCTCAATACTTTTATATATGCAGCTTTTAGAAAATACTTCAGGCTAGACGACGATTTTAAAGAACCCAAAGAAAAATACGATGATTTGTATGTAAAGGGGGGCTTTGTAGAGAAAAAAGCAAAAGCATATCATCCACCCAAAACAAGAGCTACCAATACCTTTAAACATAAAGCGAACCAAGTAAAGTACTTTAAAGAAAACATTGCGTTAATCAAATCACAAGACATCAAATTTACCCTGGTAATTGCTCCAGTGACAAGTAGCTTATACTCCTCTTACACAAATCATGATTTTTTTGAAGAATTGTTTGCAAAACAGGGCACTCTTTTAAATTACAATCCTAAATTTTTAGATGATTCACTAGACTTTTATGATGCTCACCACTTGAATCAAAGGGGTGTTGAGCGTTTCAATAGGGTTTTAATTAGAGATTTTAAGAAAGACTAGTTGGTTAAAAATCTTTTCTTCGCTCATCGCTAAAAAAAACCTATAAAAATCAGCAAACCCTCTTAAAAATCGGAATGCTTCGGCCGATTTTTTGTCCCGCAGCCCAGCGCTGCTTTGCAATTTTTATGCTTTTTTTAAGATGATTCGCTTAAGAAAAATTTAACCCAACTAGTGCGTGTCAAATCTTAGAAAACCATAAAAGCTTCAAGTAACTCCATGTGGTTTTCATGATTTTCATTTTAGATTTTCCGACGCGTTTTTTAGAATGCAATACCATAGGCACTTCAATGATTTTGCTGCCTACTTTTACTGCTTTGAGTAAAACCTCTAGCTTGCAGATAAAATCATTTTCATGAATAATTTGTCCGTATTGAGCTTTTATTTTTTGTAAAAGCTTAATGTCATATACTCTATAAAAAGAGCTCAAGGTCAATACTTTAATGTCAAAGTGAAACCTAAAATAGAGATTGGCTATTGTTGAGATGAGTTTTCTGAAAAATGAGGTCTGATCAAATCCACCCCCTTGAGCATAGACAGATGATAAGACAAGTGTATAGCCCATCTTGTTGAGCGCTAGCATGTGTGGTAAGATAGATAAATCAGAAGTGCAATCAGCTTCTAGTGTAACAACAAGATCGTCAGGGTTTTTTGAATGGTTTAAAATAAATTTAAAACCACGATTAAAGGCATCGCCAGGGCCTTTGTTTTGATCAGTGCTTAGTACCTCAAAAGTGTATTCAGAAAAGTTTTCTTTGATTAGTTTAGGTGTGTCATCTGTTGATCCGTCATCTGCAAAAACAAAATGAGTGGCCTGTTTGAGTGAAAGAGTTTGAAGAGCTTTTTTGAGATTTACAATGTTGAGCGCTTCATTGTAGGTGGGAATCAAAAAATAAATCATGCAATTACACTATGTTTTTTAACCTGCCATTCAATGGTGCGTTTTAGCCCTTCTTGAAGCGTATATTTTGGTTCAAACCCCAACATGGTTTTAATTTTTTTAATGTCAGGCACTCTTCTTAGCACGTCTTCGTACTTGCCAAATTTTTGATAAGGCACCATTTCTATTTCAATTGATTTAGAAGATTCTGGCATCAACTTACAAATTGTTTTGGCCAAATCTATAATAGTGATCTCTTCACTAGCATCATTGGCAATATTGAAAATTTCATTAAGCGCTTTGGGGTTAAAAATACATTTCAGAATGCCCTGAATGGTATCGTCAATGTAAGTGAAGGTTCTGGTTTGCAAGCCATCTCCGTGCACTTCTATGTTTTTACCTTCTAAAATATTTTGAATGAATGCAGATTGAGGTCCGCCCCACCAAGTGGTGTTTTGATTTGGCCCGTAAGAGCCAAAAAAACGCATAATGGTGTATTTCAGGTTACACTCGGCATGATTGGCTATGATGTACTGCTCTGCATAGAGTTTTGAAAGTGCATAAGCCCATCTTTTTACCGTTGTAGGGCCTAGCACACTGTTTGATTCTTCGTGGTAAGGCAAGTCAGGGTTTTTTCCGTATATATCAGAGGTTGAGGAAAATACAAGCTTGCTGTCATCTTTGATACACTTTTCAATCACCACTTTTAACATTTTATTGTTCTCTTCAAGAGTTTGAAAAGCATTGGTGTATCTGGGAATTTTAAAAGAAGCTAAGTGTATAATTACATCTGCTTTTGTTTGATCAAGTATGCCTTTTTCGCATAAATCAGCTTGAATAAACTGAAAATTTTCATCTTTAGTAAAAGGGGCAATATTTTCTATGCTGCCGTAACTTAAGTTATCAATACCGACCACGTTGTGACCTTCTTTTAAAAGCGCTTTTAAAAGATTTGATCCAATGAATCCACAAACACCCGTAACAATTAGTTTCATAATTTGCAGCAATGCAGTACTCAAATATAGCTGAAGTTTCTAACAATGCCCTTGCAGGTAATAAATTATACGCTTAAAATTTTTAGTTTTGAAACGCAAAACACAAAAACAATTGAAAAGAACAACCGATCCTACCCAAATTGATTTTAAAGCAAAGTTTGACCTTTCAGGAAAAACCATTGTGGTGACAGGGGCTTGCGGTTTAATTGGCAGGGCTTTTTGCGAGGCAATTGCCCAGTTTAAAGGCAATTTGGTTTTAGCAGACATTGAAAAAGCGAACCCTTCAGAGTTGGCTGATCAAATTGCTGAGAGAAATGGAGTAAAAGCAAAAGGTTTTGCAGTTGATGTGGGTAAGAGAAGTTCGGTTGAGGCCTTGAAGGTGTTTGTGCTCGAGCATTTTGATTCTATTGATGGACTGGTCAACGGTCACCAAAACAAGACCAATAGTTTTTTTGAGCCTTTTGAGCAGTACAGCGATGAGAACTGGGATGCTGTGGTAGAGACCAATTTGAAAGGAACCTTTTTAACCTGTCAAATATTGGGGTCTCATATGGCTGGCAACGGGGGAGGCAAGATTGTGAATATACCTTCGACGTACTCGGTGGTAGCGCCCAATCAAAATCTGTATAAAGGTACCTCGCTGGGTTGTCCGGCAGCATATTCTGCCTCTAAGGGAGGTGTTGATGCGCTTTCTCGTTATTTGGCAAGTTATTGGGCTGAGAAGAATGTCAGGGTAAACATGATTACTCCGCATGGAGTTTGGAACAACCATGAAAAACAATTCGAAGAAAATTTTGCACGTTTCTCACCTATGCAGCGTTTGAGCTACAGTCATGAAGTGGCCAGTGCCTTGATTTACCTTTTAAGCGACGCTTCTTCTTATGTAACAGGAGATAATTTACTGGTAGAAGGAGGGTGGACGGTATGGTAAACCCATCTTGGACGCTACAAATTAAACCCGGGCAGTCTCTTGGATTTTTACACACCTTAAAAGCAGTTTACAGGTATAGAGATCTCTTGTTTTTATTTGTCAGAAGAGATTTTGTCGCCCAGTACAAACAAACGATTTTAGGCCCACTTTGGTTTATCATTCAGCCTGTGTTAAGCACCATTATCTTTACCATCATTTTTGGAAATGTCGCTCAGATCTCGACTAACGGTACACCTCAAGTGTTGTTTTACTTGAGTGGAATTGTACTTTGGAATTACTTCGCTGATTGCTTGACCAAAACCTCTGATACCTTCACGGTGAATGCCAACATCTTTGGTAAGGTTTATTTTCCTAGAATTGTTGTGCCTCTTTCAATTGTGGTTTCAAACCTCATTAAACTTGCTGTTCAGCTTGTTTTATTCTTTGCTTTTTTTGCCTATTACTACACCACTACCGATGCCATTGCTCCCAATAAAATGATCTTGCTTTTGCCTCTTTTAATTTTTATGATGGGTGGATTGGGCCTTGGTTTTGGGCTGTTTTTCTCATCGATGACCACCAAGTATAGAGACTTGAAATTTTTATTACAGTTTGGAGTGCAGCTTATGATGTATGCCTCCCCAATTGTGTATCCGTTGTCGATTGTCTCAGAGCAATACAGAATCATTATTCTGGCCAATCCAGTGACTTCAATCATTGAAACCTTCAAATACGCTTTTTTAGGAGTAGGAGAATTCTCAGAAATGCACCTACTGTACAGCTTTGTATTTATGGTACTCTTGTTGTCTTGTGGTCTTTTTGTGTTCAACAGAATTGAAAAATCATTTACCGATACAGTTTAATGAGTAGCGATAAAAATATTGTCTTGCAAGTGCAAAACTTGTCTAAACAATACCGCTTGGGTACGGTAGGTACAGGCACTTTGTCACATGACTTAAATAAGTGGTGGCATCAGCTAAGAGGCAAAGAAGATCCGTATTTAAAGTTGGGCACTGTAAACGATCGTACAAAAGTGGGCGGAGATTACGTTTGGGCTTTAAACGATGTCAATTTCGAAGTTCAAAAAGGCGAGGTGTTGGGCATCATTGGTAAAAATGGGGCGGGCAAATCAACGCTTTTAAAATTACTTTCTCAAATCACGACTCCTACCAAAGGCCAGATTAACATCAAAGGGCGCGTAGCCTCACTCTTAGAGGTTGGTACGGGCTTTCACCCTGAATTGACGGGCAGAGAAAACATCTATTTGAACGGAGCCATTTTGGGCATGACTAAATCTGAGATTCGTTCAAAAATTGATGAGATCATTGATTTTTCAGGTTGTGCAAAATACATAGATACGCCTGTAAAGCGTTATTCTTCAGGCATGATGGTGCGCCTTGGCTTTGCGGTAGCTGCGCATTTAGAGCCTGAAATTTTGGTCATTGATGAAGTCTTAGCAGTAGGCGATGCAGAATTTCAAAACAAGTGCATTGGCAAGATGCAAGATGTAAGTAAATCTGGTAGAACAGTCTTGTTTGTTTCGCACAACATGGAATCTGTCTCTAGGCTCTGTACAAGAGGATTGATCATTGATAAGGGAACCGTTTCTTTTTCGGGAGATGTTTCTACTTGTGTGGCCAAATACTTTGATGATATCTTCACTCAAATGGGACAAACCCCCATCAGTGAACGCACCGATAGAAAAGGGCATGGGGCTTTTAGATACCAACATGTTCGCTTTGTCAAACAAGGCAAGCCAGTGAGTTATTTCACTCCAGGGTCAACGCTTCAAATAGAGCTCTTAATTGCACAAAAAAAGGTGGGTACACACTACAAAAAAGCCTATCCATCCATCATTGTATATGATTCTAAAGGCAACCGCATCTCTTCTTGGGCAACAGGGTTAAATGAGCAGCCCATAAGCTTAGATAAACAAGAGACTTGGGTGAGGTTTTCAATCGACAAACTACAATTGGCACCTGGTAGGTACATCTGTAACCTACATTTAGATGAAGATTCTTCAAGCAATGTGGTGATTGATAAATTAGAGCGTGCCTTTGAGCTTACCATTGAAGATGGAGATTATTACGGCAAAGGCTTTATTCACGGAAAAAATATGGATACCATGTTCTGTGATTTTTATGTCAATCAAGTGTGAACCATCGTTTAAAACATATTGATTCTTACTTTAAACTCAGATATTGGGCTTTGAAATTACCCTTTATTAAGCATTTTGCTAAGACCAAATACACTCAAACTCCGATTACTTTTCGCATGTGGTTTATGCAAAAAGTTCTGGGCTTCAACAAAAAGGCTTATTGGCCTGTGCATCATTCTAGTGTGGTCAACGGGGCTCAGAATGTTTATTGTGGCATTGAAACCTGCCCTGGGTACATGCCTGGGTGTTACGTGCAGGCGGTTGATAAGATCTACATTGGTGATTACACCCAAATTGCCTCAGGGGTAGGATTGATTGCTTCAAATCATGATTTATACGATTCGCGCAAGCATGTTTCAAAAGGACCCATTCGCATTGGTAAATATGGGTGGATAGGTATGAATGCTGTGATTTTACCTGGGGTGGAGTTAGGCAATCACTGCATTGTAGCAGCAGGTGCCGTGGTCACCAAATCATTCAAAGATGGTTATGTTGTTTTGGCGGGCAATCCAGCTAAAGTGATTAAGGCTTTAGACCCCGAAAAGTGTCAAGAGTTTCGAAGTGAATTTGAATATAATGGCTATATTGCAAGCTCAAATTTTAAAGCTTACAAGCAAAAGTATTTGAACATTTGATGAGCACTGAACAGACATACCAGCAATGTACCCGCTGTGTGATGGATACCACCTCTTCACAAATCAGTTTCGATGCTCAAGGGCACTGCAATTATTGCAACGCTTACTTTGAAAAAGCTGAGCAAACCTTTTTTAGACCTTATGATGTTCGTAAAAAAGAGCTAGACCAAAGAATTCAATACATCAAGCAGCGCGCTAAGGGGCAAAAATATGATTGCATAGTTGGTGTGAGTGGCGGAATGGACAGCTCTTATTTGCTTGTCAAGAGCAAAGAATATGGTTTGAATCCTTTGGTGGTACATTTTGACAATGGGTGGAACAGTGAGCTGGCGGTACAAAACATCAACAATTTAGTCACCAAATTAGGCCTTGAGTTGCATACTGAGGTGATGGATTGGGAATTGTTCAAAGACTTACAATTGGCATATTTTAGAGCCTCAGTGATTGACATAGAAGTCTGCACAGACCAACTGATCTTTTCCCATCTCTACAAAGTAGCCAAAAAATACAAAATCAAAACCATCTTAAGTGGCGCCAACGTCTGGACAGAAACCATCTTACCAAGAGACTGGCGGTGCGTAAAAAAACACGATTGGACCAACCTAAAAAACATCCACAAAAAATATGGGAAAAAACCAATTGCCCACCTCCCTAGACTCAATTTATCATATAAGCGAGCACTAGAACGCCAAGGGTTCAAAACCCTAACGGTATTTGATTTAGAAGACTTCAATGTCGAACAGGTAAAACAACGCTTAACCAAAGAGTTCGATTACGTAGTTTATCCATACAAACACTACGAATCAGTGTTTACACGATTTTATCAAGGCTCTTTATTGATTGAGAAATTTGGCATAGACAAGCGTAAAGCGCACCTTTCATGTCTGATTTGTGCTGGTCAGCTTACAAGAGATAAAGCCTTAAAAGAGCTAAAAAAGCCAGCTTATCCAACCAAACAGCAAGAGCAAGAAGACTATGAGTATCTTTTAAAAAAGTGGGGCATCACAGATGCTGAATACAAGCAAAACATGCAATTGCCTAGAGTCTACCACGATGCTTTTGGTTGGGACGATCAATTGCTTAAAAACAGAATTGCTAAGCGTTTAGAACTTATTTATAAGTACAAAATAGCTAAGTTGTTTGGTGTTAAATATACCCTGTAATGAAAAAACGATTTGTTTTTATCTTTTTATTGATTGTAGCTACTGGCCTGTTTTACTTCTATTTTAAAAGAAAGGTTGAAAACATCAACTACACTGTTTTAAACACTCAAATTAATGGAGTTGAGGGTTACACTCAAAAACCCTCTTTTTTTACAGATGAACCTATAGATTTTTACATCCACTCCACCCAAAAAATAAACGCCCAGATCTTTCATATTCAAAATGGGGTAGATAAAGTATTAAATGACTTTGAAATACCTCAAAGCATCCAAGATCTTACATTTGACCCCAAAGAAGGATACGACTTTAAAAAGAGCTATACTCTTAAAGATCACAATCTGAAATCTGGGTATTATTATCTTCAGTGTGTTACAAACCAAAATCAAGATACCGGGTATATTCCTTTTACAGTAAAACCAAGAGGTGCGAAAGACATTGTCGTGTTTTCATCTATCAATACTTGGCAAGCTTACAATCAGTTTGGAGGAGGATCTTATTACAAAGATTTTAAAGCGATCAAATACAAGTGGTTTACAGACCTGTTTATGCCTTCTTTCAAGAAAAAGACTTATTTGCCTTTCAATCGTCCTTATGATTTTACTAAGCAAGAAATTCAGAAGATGCTACATGCAACTGATAATCAAAAGGGGCTGAAACATTCTCATTTGTTAAGAGCAGAGTCTTATTTGCTTGATTTTTTAGCTTTAAACCAACATGATTATGCTGCATATACCGACTTTGATTTGATGTTTGATTACGATGCACTTTTCAAGGCAAAATTGTGGATTTTTAATACCCATTCTGAGTATTGGTCGG
>JAHDHZ010000070.1 GCA_020631045.1 Flavobacteriales bacterium
AATTTCTTGGGCTGAGAAATGAAAATCACTCTCAATTTGTGCATTTTCATCACTATCTGATCCGTGTACTGCATTTTTAGCTTTTGATTCAGCAAATGCTTTTCTGATGGTTCCTTCTGCAGCTTCTGCAGGGTCAGTAGATCCAATTAAAGCTCTGAAATCAGCTACTGCATTTTCTTTTTCTAAAACCGCTGCTATGATAGGTCCCGAAGACATATATTCAACCAATTCACCATAAAATGGGCGCTCTTTGTGTACTTCGTAAAATTGACCAGCACGCTCGGCAGATAATTTGGTTTTTTTCATGGCTTTTATTTGAAAGCCTGCTTGAATAATTTTGTCTATGATTTTTCCAGTATGCCCATTTTCAACTGCTTCGGGCTTAATCATGGTAAAAGTTCTGTTGGTTGCCATTTATTTAAGGGTTAAATTTTGCGCAAATTTAGTAAAAAGCTGAATGCTTACAGATGATCTTTGTAATTTTGTTGCAATGATTAATCAACAAGATATAACTGAGCTAAGAAAACTGATTGACCGCTCTAATCAAATCGTAATTACAGCACATAAATCTCCAGATGGTGACTCTATTGGTTCTTCTATGGGCTGGGCGCTGGTTTTAAAAAAAATGGGCAAACAAGTTTCTGTTGTTTTTCCTGATGCATTTGCAGATTACCTCTCTTGGGTACCTTTTAGTGATCAAATTATCATTTATGATCAAGATCCAGATCTGGCAAAGCAAGTCTTTGGTGCAGCTGATTTATTTTTTGCATTAGATTACAATGCTTTTAATCGAATAGGAAAAATTTCAGAGCTTAACTTACAAGAAGCTTCTTTTAAGAAAGTGATGATTGATCATCATAGAGATCCTAAAATGCATTGTGATCTCATGTTTTCTTATTCTAGCGCTTGCGCAACTGCAGAACTTATTTATATGATTATAGATGAGTTAAATGAGCTTGATCAAATTGATAAAGACATTGCTAGTTGTTTGTACACCGGTATTATGACTGATACAGGATCATTTCGTTTCTCCTCAACAACCAGTCTTACTCATAAAATTGTAGCTGATTTATTAGACAAAGGAGCCAATCAAGAGCAAATTCATAGTGCTTTATTTGATCAAAATACTTTTGATCGTTTAGCTTTATTAGGTTATATGCTCAACAACAAAATGCAGTTTATTAAGCCTTTTAATACCGTATTGATAGCATTAGATCAACAAGAGTTGAGCAGATATAATTTTAAAAAGGGCGATACTGAAGGCTTTGTCAATTATGGTTTGTCAATTAAAGGTTGTAGAATGGTTGCTTTTGTCAGCGAAAAGAAAGATGGAGTACGCGTTTCTTTTCGTTCAAAAGCAGATATGCCCGTAAACGAATTAGCAGGAGCTCTTTTTGGTGGTGGAGGGCATAAAAATGCAGCTGGTGCTAAAGGTTTAAAAACAGTTGAGCAAACCATAGAAAAAATTAAATCAGCCCTACCTGAGTATGCCCAATATTTGTCATAACATCTCACTTTTAGTTTTTCTAGTGGTGCTTTTAAGCTGTAAACAGACAGTTGAAAGTGAGAAAAACATTGATTTTAAAAAATTGAAAGAACCCTTAATTGAGCAAAACAAAAATAATATTGCTGTTGAAGATGCTCAGATAGATGGATATGTTCGAAGAAGAAACTGGCCAGTTACAAAAACCAAAACAGGGCTTAGGTATATTATTTATAAAGATGTTCAAGGCCCTGAAATTATAGCTCAGCAATATGCTATTGTACATTACTCTTTGAGTTTAATAAATGGGATGCAATGCTATACAACAAAAGCCAAAAAGCCTGAACGCTTTTTAGTTGACCAAGACCATGTTGAAAGTGGCTTGCATCAAGGCATTAAGTTTATGAGTAAAGGCGATAAGGCACGCTTAATTTTACCTTCTTATTTAGCACATGGTTTGATCGGAGATTTAAACAAGGTGCCACCACTCTCAACGGTGATTTACGATATTGAACTGATAGACATTCAAAAGCAATGAGAAAATTTATCGGCATATTGTTTTGTCTTGCAGCGTGTCAAAGTAAGTATGATGGATTTCATAAAACGTCTAAAGGTTTATACCGCAAAGTTTTTGTGATTGGTGATGAGCAGATTCAACCAGTAAGAGGTAGTATTGTACGCTATAATCTAACGATACGTGATCAAAACAAGCAAATTAAGAGTGTTCACAAAAATGCTTTTTTACAGCTCAATGGGCAAGATCATTTTTTCTCAAAGATTTTCTTAGAGCTTTATCAAGGTGATTCGGTCTGTTATATTAAGCCTGATAATAATCAAGAAGATGATCTGTATTACTATATCAAACTTGAAAAGGTATTCTCTTCTCAGCAGCAAAGACTCGCCTACCAAGATTTTGTTTTACGAAGTGAACGAAAAGAATTAGCCTCGATTCAAAAGTTTATATCTTCTGATACGTCTTCTTACCACAAGATTTTAGGTTTATATATTGATAAGCCTGATTCTGTTTATCGAAAGCAAAGAAAAAAAGGCGATCAATTGACCATTAAGTATACGGGGAGGTTCTTAAATGGAGAGGTCTTTGAGTCAACAAAGATGTTAGAAAAAGGCTTTCAATTTAATTACGGAGATCCTGGTCAAGTGATTAAAGGCATAGAAATTGCATTATCAATGATGCGAGCAGGTGAGAAGTCAAAAATTATTTTACCTTCGTACTTAGGGTATGGAGAGCAGGGTTCTAGTAGTGGAATCGTTCCTCCTTACACAGCAATAACTTATGAAATTGAATTGGTAGATGTACAATAAAACATTTCTTTTCATCCTTTTTACGGGGCTTTTTACATTCTGTTTTCAAGCTCAAGAGTTTAAGTCAGTTAACCAATTATTTGAGCAGCGTTTTGACACAACAAAAGCAACCCCCATTACTTTAGAAAGTGGGCTAAAAATATTTAAATACAATACTGTTCAAGGGCCTAAACCTTCTCAGGGTAGTAAAGTTTCGGCTCATTACACAGGCTATTTGACCAATAATTCAAAATTTGATTCTTCTCTTGACAGAGGCAAGGCCTTTAAGTTTACCATTGGCGAGCACAAAGTGATCAAGGCTTGGGAAGAAGCGTTTTTATACTTATCAAAAACAGAATACGCCACCATTGTTGTGCCTCCACATTTAGGATATGGCAAGCGTTCAATTCCGGGTTTAATTCCTGCTGGCTCGACCCTTATCTTTGATATTTACCTTCAAAATTTTAAATGATGCAATCAATCTTAGAACTTGAAAAATTATGTACGCAAATCAGACGTGATATTGTAAGAATGGTGCATGCTGTCTCATCAGGTCACCCTGGCGGGTCACTGGGTTGTGTCGAGTTTTTTGTGGCGCTTTATTTTAAGTTGATGAAACACAACACTGACTTTAACATGCAAGGCAATGGTGAAGATGTGTTTTTCTTATCTCAAGGCCATATTTCGCCTGTTTGGTATTCAACCTTGGCAAGAGCGGGGTACTTTGAAGTAAAAGAATTGGCCACTTTTAGAAAGCTCAACTCAAGATTACAAGGGCATCCTGCCACAGAAGAAGGCTTGCCGGGCATTCGCATCGCATCAGGCTCTTTGGGGCAAGGGCTTTCTGTAGCTGTGGGTATGGCCCAAGCCAAAAAACTAGATAAAGATCAATCTATTGTCTACTCTTTGCATGGAGATGGAGAATTGCAAGAAGGGCAAATTTGGGAGGCCGTCATGTACGCCGCCGCCCATAAAGTAGACAATATCATTTCAACAGTTGATTACAACGGAAGACAGATTGATGGAGATGTAGATGATGTGTTGTCTTTGGGTGATTTAAAAGCAAAATTTGAGGCGTTTGGGTGGATCACTCTCGTCATTGAAAAGGGCAATGACCTACAAAGTATTTTAGATGGAATGACGCTCGCTCAAAAGGAATTAGGCAAATCAAAGCCTGTTGTGGTATTGTTGAAAACTGAGATGGGCAATGGGGTTGATTTTATGATGGGCACCCACAAGTGGCACGGCAGTGCGCCCAATGATGAGCAGCTGCAAAGTGCACTTGACCAAAATTCTGAGACTTTATCAGATTATTGATGTTTAGATATTCTACATATCTATTATTGTTCATTTTGCTGTCTTTTAAAAGTGTGCAGGCACAGCAAACCACAAGAATTCTATTTATATACGATGCTTCAAACTCGATGAACGGGTTTTGGAAGACCAAACAAAAACATCAAATTGCACGAACCATGCTCACCGATATGGTAGATAGTTTGTCTCATATTGACAACCTTCAATTGGCTTTAAGAGCTTTTGGACATCAAAAAAATTTTCCGCCTCAAGACTGTGATGACACAAGATTAGAAGTAGGTTTTGCTGATGACAATCATATGCAAATCAAAAAGGCCTTAGAGCGCATTAGCGCGAGAGGTACTACGCCTATTGCCATGACTTTAGAGGAATCTGCACATGATTTCACGCCTTGCGATGATTGTAGAAACGTAATTATTTTAATTACAGATGGTATTGAAGAATGCGATGGAGACCCTTGTGCGGTATCTTACATGCTGCAACAAAAAGGGATTGTTTTAAAACCTTTCATTTTGGGTATTAACATAGATGAGCGCTTTAAAAAGACATACGATTGCGTGGGCAATTTTTATGATGTCTCCTCAGAACAAGAATTTGAGCAAGTCTTAGGCATTGTGGTTTCTCAGGCCTTGAACAACACAACAGTTCAAGTGAATTTGTTAGATCAAAATCAAAAGCCCAATGAGACCAATGTGGCCATGACCTTTTACAATAGATTCTCAGGAGCACCTTTATACAATTTTGTACACACCATGAATGCTCGTGGCTTACCAGACACCATACCCATTGATCCTGCCTTGAGTTATGATTTGGTGGTGCACACCTTGCCTTCTGTGAAAAAAGATTCAATCACCTTTGAGCCAGGAAGGCACAATACTGTTGCGGTAGATGCGCCTCAAGGGCACTTAGATTTTCCGATTTTTCCGAACTCTTTGTTGCAAGGCAAGCAAGCCATTGTCAAGAAAAAAGGTTCATGTGAAATCATCAATGTACAGCCTTTAGGAGAACAAACAAAGTACTTGGTAGGGGCCTATGATCTTGAGATCAATACTTTGCCCAGAACCTATATCAACGATGTGCGCGTCTCTCAATCGCATACTACTGATATTAAAATTCCTGAGCCTGGCGTGGCGCATTTAAATATGGATGCACATGGTTATGGTACTATATTGCAAGAAAAAAAAGGAAAACTTAAGTGGGTGTGTACTTTACCTGATAACATCACCAAGAAAAGTGTTTATCTACAACCCGGCAATTACCGCTTTATATATCGCAACAAAAGTGCTAGTGAATCTGTTTTTACTTTTGAGAAAAAATTCAAGATTAAAGCAGGATTATCGACCACCGTAAATGTTTATTGATGCAAAAATTTATTGATACAGGAAAAAAAGACACGCGCTCAGGATTTGGAGCGGCTCTCACAGAGCTTGGCGCAGAGAACAAAAATGTAGTAGCCCTATGTGCTGATTTGACGGGTTCTTTGAAAATGGGTGATTTTGCTCAGCAATTCTCAGATCGGTTCTTTCAAGTAGGCATTGCAGAGGCCAATATGATGGGGCTGGCTGCAGGTATGGCAACTGGGGGTAAAATTCCATTTACCGGAACCTTTGCCAATTTTTCAACGGGCAGGGTATACGATCAAATTCGCCAATCAATCGCTTATTCTGATAAAAATGTAAAGATATGTGCCTCTCATTCTGGTCTTACCTTAGGTGAAGATGGGGCTACCCATCAAATTTTAGAAGACATTGGGCTGATGAAAATGTTGCCCAATATGACAGTGATCTCAACCTGTGATTACAATCAAACCAAAGCAGCCACTAAAGCAATAGCTGAGCATCATGGGCCTGTATATTTGCGTTTTGGGCGCCCAAAAGTCGCTAA
The DNA here is from genome assembly GCA_020631045.1 of Flavobacteriales bacterium. Taxonomy (GTDB): domain Bacteria; phylum Bacteroidota; class Bacteroidia; order Flavobacteriales_G; family JALEGO01; genus JAHDHZ01. Next base: position 5,984 of record JAHDHZ010000070.1, read on the forward strand.
CTTCACATCAGATAGCCAAGCATTTGAAATCGGTAAAGCCTTTAAATTAGTCGAAGGAACTGATCTTACCATTATTGCCAATGGTCATTTGGTTTGGCAAGCGCTATTGGCCGCAGAAGAGTTGAAAGAAAAAGGCATTTCAGCCGAAGTGATTGATTTGGCCACCATTAAGCCTTTAGATGAACAAACCATTTTAGCATCGGTTCTAAAAACCAAGGCTGTAGTTACAGCAGAAGAACATCAAATTTTCGGAGGCATAGGAGAGTCTATCGCAGGGCTTTTAGCAAGAAA
>JAHDHZ010000071.1 GCA_020631045.1 Flavobacteriales bacterium
CCGTATGTATAGCCAGCAACTTTAAAAAGTTCAGTAATGACACTTTCATTGTTGATTTGTTCAAAGATAATTATGGTGCCTAATAACACTAAAGACATGAAGATGTGCACATGAAATTTAATTTTTTTAATGTTTTCAGATTGAGCATTGACCTTTAAAATATCATAACAAAAGCTTGTTGTTAAAGAGGTTAACGCCGAGTCAGCACTTGAATAAGCAGCTGCAATAAGCCCTACAATAAACATAAAACCTAAAATAAAAGGCATTTGACTGCCAAGGGCAATGTTTGCAAACAATAGATCTGCTTTAAAATCAATAGTGAGTCCTGTTTGTTCTGCGTACAGGTATAACATAGCGCCAAGTACTAAGAAGATGAGGTTGACAGGTACTAAAATAAAGCCAAGACTGAGCATGTTTTTTTGAGCATCTTTTAGGGTTTTACAGGTCAAGTTTTTTTGCATCATGTCTTGATCCATCCCAGTCATAACAATGGTCATGAAAATGCCTGATAGAAACATTTTAAAAAAATTCATAGGGGTGTTGGCCTCAAAAAAGAAAGTTTGAGTCATGCTACTTTCTTTAAGCATACCAAAGATTTTTTTAAAGTCTGCACCAAGAGCGAAGTATAAACTGTAGATTGTTACACATACTGCCAAGAGCATAAATGTGGTTTGTAATGTGTCGGTCCAGACAATTGTTTTGATTCCGCCTTGAAAGGTGTATAGCCAGATCAGAGCAATTGTTATAAAAACAGTGATTGAAAAAGGAATGTCTATGCCTAAAGGCAGTGCAATTGCATTTTGAAACACGATGGCTACCAAAAACAATCTAAAAGAAGCGCCAATGATACGCGATATTAAAAAAGAAACTGCACTGCATGTATATGCATTTTTGCCTAATTTGTGTTCAATGTATTGATAAATTGAAGTGAGGTTTAGTTTGTAGTAAATAGGCAATAAGACGTATGCTACAACAAAATATCCTACAATATAACCCAAGACCATTTGCATGTATGAGAATGATTTTATAGCAACGCTTCCGGGTACAGACATGAAAGTAACGCCAGAAAGTGAGGCGCCAATCATTCCGTAGGCCACGACATACCAAGGAGTGTTTTTGTTGGCATTGAAAAAACTTTCTTGGTTGGAGTTTTTTGAGGTGTATTTTGCAATTAAGATTAGAACTGCAAAATATCCCAGTACAATGGCTAGTAAGACTAAAGGAGTCAAAGATCTATGCTTAGGTAGTGTACTTGTCTAACAAGAATTCTGCAAAATTAGTATAGCGAGAAAGTGTGACAATTTGCTTATATCTATTTTCAAAATCAGATTGTGATTGGGCAGCATCTAAATAAGTCTTTCTGTATTTTTCAAAACGCTTTAGCGCAAGATTTTGCTCTTGGCTTAAATGCTCTTCGTTGATTCTCTTCTGTCTAAGTTGATTAATTGAGACAACTTCAGTTGAAGTTGAGTTTGTAAGTGCGTTGCTTCTTAAAATTTTACCAAGCTTGTTAAGAGGAGAATTTGCCATAAGAATAATTTTATGACAAAAAACTACAACAATACCCCTTGTATAATTTTACACAAGTTAAATTCTTTGAACGAACAGGTGTTAATTAGTCGGTAAAGTACTCTCTCATGCGAGCGAAAAAGCTCTTTTCTTTATGATTTGGATCGGGCTTAAAATTTTCAGATTTTCTTAATTTTTCAAGTGCTTTTTTCTCTTCAGAGCTTAAAGCTTGAGGGGTCCATATGTTTACTGTGACGAGTAAGTCTCCGCTCCCGTACCCATTTAATCGAGGTAGGCCTTTTCCTTTCAATCTTAAAATCTTACCAGCTTGAGTGCCTTCACTAATTTTTATTTTTGCTTTTCCATCAATCGTTGGGATTTCTTCTGATGTTCCTAACACCGCGTCAGCAAAATTTAAATGCAAGTCATAGTAGAGGTTTTCACCATCTCTTGTCAATTGCTTGTGATTGTGCTCTTCAATCAATACCAATAAATCTCCTGCCACGCCATCTCTAGGTCCTGCATTTCCTTTGCCTGAAACTGATAGCTGCATGCCTTCAGCTACTCCTGCAGGAATTTGAATCTCGATCTGCTCCTCACCCCTTACAATACCATCACCAAAACAGGTTTTGCATTTATTTTCAATGGTTTGCCCTTGACCAGAGCATGCCCCGCAGGTAGTTTGGGTTTGCATTTGCCCAAGCATGGTGTTCATTACTTTAGTGACCACTCCTGTTCCTCGACAGGTTGAGCAAGTATTAAAGCCACCCTTTTCAGCGCCACTGCCATTACATGGATTGCAGCCTACATACTTGTTGACTTTGATTTTCTTGGTAACCCCTTTGGCAATTTCTTCAAGGGTTAACTTTACTTTGATGCGAATGTTTGAGCCTCGGTTGCGTCTTCTGCCTCTAGATCCACCTCCACCAAAAGCACCTCCGAACGCTCCGCCAAAGATATCTCCAAAATTTTCAAAGATGTCTTCCATATTCATGCCACCGCCACCAAATCCGCCACGTCCAGCTCCACCCATACCCGCGTGACCGAATTGATCATAACGCTGGCGCTTCTGTGCATCACTCAACACCTCATAAGCCTCAGCTGCTTCTTTAAATTTTTCTTCAGCCGCTTTGTCATCTGGGTTTTTGTCAGGGTGAAACTTAATGGCAAGCTTACGGTATGCCTTTTTTATTTCACCTTCTGAGGCGCCTTTTGAAACGCCTAATACATCATAGTAATCTCTTTTTGACATAAGTCTTGGTTTTTACTCGCCGATCACCACTTTGGCGTGTCTGATGATTTTTTCATTTAAATAATACCCCTTCTCTACCACATCAACGACCTTTCCTTTCAGTTTTTTGCTTGGTGCAGGAATCTTTGTGATAGCCTCAAATAATTCAGAGTCAAAAGGTTTTTCTTTGGCTTCCATCTCTTTTAACCCTTCGGATGTTAAGATGTTTTTAGTTTTTTGAAAGAGCAAATCAAAGCCTTCTTTGATGGCTTTTACATCATCAACCTTTTTATTTGATTGAATGGCACGCTCAAAATCATCTAAAATGGGTAATAGTTTCTTCATTAAAGAACCACTTGCAGAACCTATAAGCTCTAGTTTTTCTTTTGCAGTTCTTCTTCTAAAATTCTCAAATTCAGAGTATAGGCGTAAATGCTTGTCTTCTGCCTCTTTTAGTTTAGTCTCAAGGGCCTGGAGTGCACTGTCTTCTTCTTGTTCAGCGCTATCTTCTTGCCCCGCAGATTGATCTTTGATTTCTTCTTGAATCTCTTTTTCTTCTTCTTTTGCCATGGTGTTAAAAACTTAGTTAAGCTGGTAAAGCATTAGGCAAAAACTTTGCCAATACTAAACTGCTGACAAATTTAGTGGTTTTCAGGTGAGATGCCGTCAGAAAATCTGACAATGTGGCTAGCTAGAATTAGAAAATGAGATTCAATAAGCCTCTAAAGTGCTTTAATCAAATTATCAAGAGCTATGTGAAGGTTTCTGCCACGAAGATTCTTAGCGATGATCACGCCATTTTCATCAATCAGTACATTGGTCGGAATACTTCTAACGCCATACAATCGAGCTGCAGATGACCCCCATCCTTTCAGATCACTCACGTGGTTGGGCCAGTTTAGCCGATCTTTTTCAATGGCTTGTTTCCATCTTGAAATATTGTTGTCAAGCGATACGCCATACACATCAAAGCCTTTAGCAGATTTGAACTTTGCTTTTGAGTATTTCTCATAGGCGGCAACCACATTGGGGTTTTCACGTCTACAAGGTCCACACCAAGAAGCCCAAAAATCAATCAGTACCACTTTGCCTTTTAAATCAGAGAGTTTCAAGGCTTTTCCGTCAGGGTTGTTCAATTCAATTTCAGGGGCTTTATTACCCACATTCAAACCTACCTTTGGTTCATCTTTCACAAAACCCATTAAGAAAAGGGCTGCTAGGCTGCATAACATTAATTTTTTCATGATCTATATATTTATTGTCTGGTTATTTTAGCTCCCAGAGCACCTAAGCGTTGTTCGATGTATTGATACCCTCTATCGATTTGCTCGATGTTGTGAATTGTGCTGGTGCCTTTGGCTGAAAGCGCAGCAATCAACAGCGATACACCTGCTCTAATGTCGGGTGATGACATTTCAATAGCTTTGAGTTGTGATTTTCTTGCCAAGCCGATTACAGAGGCCCGATGCGGGTCACACAAAATAATTTGCGCTCCCATATCAATGAGTTTATCTACAAAGAACAAACGAGATTCAAACATTTTTTGATGAATCAACACACTGCCTTTTGCTTGAGTAGCAACCACCAAAGCGATGCTGATTAAATCGGGTGTGAATCCTGGCCAAATAGCATCTGAAATGGTCATGATCGATCCGTCAATAAAAGTTTCAATCTCATATACTTCCTGCTCTGGAATGTATATATCATCATCTCGTAGTTCAAATTTTATGCCAAGTTTTTTAAACTTATTGGGTATTACCCCAAGATTGTCATAAGAGACGTTTTTAATGGTCACCTCAGACTGCGTCATGGCGGCCAATCCAATAAAACTACCAATTTCAATCATGTCAGGCAAAATGCTGTGGGTGCATCCACCCAAACTGCTTACCCCCTCAATGATCAATTTGTTAGACCCAATGCCTTTGATGTTTGCGCCCATGGCATTGAGCATTTTTGAAAGCTGTTGCAAATAAGGCTCGCAAGCTGCATTGTAAATCGTGGTTGCGCCTTGTGCCAAGACTGCTGCCATTAAGATGTTGGCTGTGCCAGTGACTGAAGCCTCCTCCAAAAGCATGTAACTGCCCTTTAGAGCTTTCGCCTCTACATAAAAGGCTTTTTTATCGTTGTTGTAAGTAAAGGTAGCTCCCAGTTTTTCAAGCCCAGTGATGTGCGTGTCAAGGCGTCTTCTGCCGATTTTATCGCCTCCGGGTCTAGGAATTACTGCTTTTCCGAAACGTGCAGCCAAAGGCCCTAAGGTCATCAATGAACCGCGCAATTGCCCTGCTATGGCAAAGAAATTATCATCGTTTAAAAAATCAATGTTCACTTTGGCGGCATTGAAACGGTATGATCCATCACCGATTTTTTCAGCCTCAACCCCAAGTGCGACCAATAAATCAATAAGTTTATTGACATCTCTAATGTGCGGAATGTTGTGCATGACCACATCTTGATCAGTCAATAAAACTGCACAAATTACTTGTAATGCTTCATTTTTAGCACCCTGAGGAATAATTTCTCCTTTGAGGCGGTGCCCGCCTTCAACTTTAAAACTTGCCATAGCTTTTCTTATCGCTTACGGTATTTTTGATTTGATTTACCGTTCTTCGAAAAGTTACGCTTTTTTCTGTAATTCTTCTTGTTTAAGTTGAATGTTGAGGTGTGGTTTAATTCAAAACCTTCTTCTAATTTGAGTGCTCCACTAGAAAGTTCTTCTAGGTGATCGTAAATAGTTTGATCATTTACAGAGTCTCTATTCCAATTGAGGTATGATTTTTTCATCAAATTGGCAATTGAAGCTGTGAAGGCTTGTTTTTCTTCTCCCGCTTTGAATGTTTTGGCTTTCTCGATGAATGAAAGGGTAGAATTTCCGTACTGTTTGTACTTTGGATTCTTTTTAGGGTAAGCCATTTTTTCAGGACGTTGCAACTGCTTTTCTCTTGTCGGTTTTTCAAAAGGACAATCCACATCAAGCTCATAATCAGCAATTACAAACAGATGATTCCACAATTTTTGCTCATAGTTTTCTTGTTCTCTCACTCTAGGATTCATCTGAGCCATGAGTTGCACTAGACCTTGGGCCATCTTATTTCTTTTGGCATTATCTTCAATTGTTTTCACGTATTCAACCATTGTTTGAAGATTTCTACCGTACTCAGAAATTTTTAACGCAGCTCTTTTTGTATTGTATTGCATGGGTTCAAATTTAAGTAAAATCTTTGTTCTGTTTATTTTTTGAAGCTTTTTCCGGCTATTCGAAGTAGTTGTCGCTTTGAGAAAAAGGTTTTACTAGAGATTTCGGGGTCTTTCTTGCAGGTCTTCAGAAAGCCTCCGCATCTCAAGTAAAACGATTGGAAAGGTTAGAGAAAGTCTTTTTGAGTGCACTCAAACCTTGCGTTTGACAGCACTCAAAAAGACTTTCTCTAACCTTTCCAATCACTTTTTCTCAAAGCGACAAG
>JAHDHZ010000028.1 GCA_020631045.1 Flavobacteriales bacterium
AATCATCAATGAATTTAATTTCTCTATTCAATAACGTACTGATGTGTTGAGCAATATGCTCGAGAGATAATTTTTGAGATTTTTTACCCTTAGGTCTACCCAAGTGAGACATTAAAACAACTGAACCTTCGTTGTCAAGTACATAATTTATAGTAGGTAAAGCTGCCTTGATGCGTGTGTCATCTGTAATTTCAAATGCCTGGTTGAGCGGAACATTAAAATCGACACGAATTAAAGCTGTTTTACGCTGAAAATTAATCTTTTTAAGAGACATCTTATTTTTTCTTGCTGATGAGACTAAAGACTTTTAGAACAACGACTGCTCCGATGGTGGCAGAGACAAGCATTCCGACCAAATTAAGCGGAAGGCTCACCTCAAAAGTTTTTTCAACCATTTTAACAATCCCTGCTCCTGGAGTAAGGTTTAAAAAGTCAAAAATATATCCACCCACAACAGCTCCAATGATGCCTAAAACAGAATTTGCAATGAATCCAAAATTGTTTCCTTTTACAATGCGAGCAGCCAAGGTGCCAGAAACTGCTCCTACCAAAACCATAGAAATGATTTTAATTAAATTACCGTCAATCATAAGCTCAAAGTTAGGCAATTTAAATCGCTAATTAAGTGCTAACTTTGTCTGATATGTCAAGTAAAACGCACAAAGCAGGATTTGTTTCAATTATCGGAAGCCCCAATGTCGGAAAATCTACCCTAGTGAATGCCTTGATGGGTGAAAAATTAGCCATTGCAACCTCAAAAGCCCAAACAACCAGACACCGTATCATGGGCATGCTTAACGGAACAGACTTTCAAATTGTTTTTTCTGATACGCCTGGAATTTTAAAACCTCACTATGGCCTGCATGAAAATATGATGAAGTTTGTTGAAGGCTCGTTCATTGATGCTGACATTATTTTATACGTTGTTGAGGGCAAAGAAAAAGAGATTAAGTTGCCTCAGATTGAAGAAAAACTAAAACAAACTCAATCAAAAGTACTTTTAGTAATTAACAAAGCAGACTTATTAAAAGAAGAAGAGATCGAGCCAATTCGTGATTATTGGCAAGAAAAATTACCCAATGCTGAGGTGCGTTTTATTTCGGCTCTGCATCATGTGCATACCTTAAAGTTGCTTGATCGAATCAAAGAATTGCTGCCTGAATCTCCGCCTTTTTTTGATAAAGAAAATTTTACAGATAAATCATCTCGATTTTTTGCCTCAGAAATGATTCGAAAACAATTATTTTTACAGTTAAAGCAAGAGATTCCGTATGCTTGTGAAGTGGTGGTAACTTCATTTAAAGACACTGAGAAAATCATCAAGGTCGCAGCTACAATTTTCACTGAAAAAGAATCTCAAAAAGCCATTATTATTGGCAATAAAGGCAGTCAAATTAAAGCAATTGGCACCGATGCACGCAAAGAGATGGAATCTTTTTTTGAGCATAAAATCTTTTTAGACCTTTCTGTTAAAGTACTTAAAAACTGGCGCAACAATGAGGGCTTGCTAAAGAAGTTTGGCTACGATTCTTAAAACACTACCTTTGTTTTCTCATGTCAAATGTAGTAGCCATAGTCGGACGCCCCAATGTAGGCAAGTCAACCCTTTTTAACAGACTTACCCAGTCGCGTAGTGCGATTGTTGATGAGATTAGTGGAGTGACTAGAGACCGTCATTATGGCGATGTGTTCTGGGGTGATAAGAGCTTTACCTTAATTGATACGGGTGGATTTACCTCTGGCTCTGACGATGTATTTGAAAAAGATATTGTTACTCAAATTGATTTGGCTATTGATGAGGCTGATGTTTTGTTGTTTTTGGTGGATGTTTCAGCCGGAATAACCGATTTAGATGCTAGTATTGCAAAGCGCCTAAGAAAAATAGGAAAACCTTTGTTGTTGGTGGTCAATAAAGTAGATAACGCTTCAAGAACCTTAGATGCTGCAGAATTCTATAACTTAGGATTGGGTGAGATTTTTCAGATCTCATCAACCAACGGATCAGGCACGGGAGATTTATTAGACGCTGTTTTTGAAAATCTACCTAAACCTAAACAAGACGATTTTGATAACCAAGAAGAGCGTTTACCACGTTTTACCATTGTGGGCAGGCCCAATGTTGGTAAATCATCTTTGACCAATACGCTATTAGGAGAAGATCGGGCGATTGTAAACCCTATGGCGGGCACTACCAGAGATTCTGTTGATCGTCATTACAAAGCCTATGGATTTGATTTTGTATTGGTGGATACCGCAGGCATGCGCAAGAAAACCAAAGTACATGAAGACTTAGAGTTTTATTCGGTCATGCGTTCAATCAAAGCCATTGAAAATGCTGATGTGTGTTTGTTAATGATTGATGCAAAGCAAGGCATGCATGCCCAAGACATTAATATTTTAGGTCTAATTCACAAAAACAACAAAGGAGTTGTAGTGATTGTCAATAAGTGGGACTTAATTGAAAAAGACCATACCACTACTGATGCTTTTGAAAAAGTGATTCGAAAAAAAGCAGAGCCTTTTACTGATTTTCCGATTATATTCACCTCAGTAATCACTAAGCAGCGTATTCACAGAGTCTTAGAAGAAGCTGTTGAGGTGTATCAACGACGTAAAGCTAAGATCAAGACTTCTGTTTTAAATGATGAATTGTTAGACTTGTTTAAGGCCACTCCTCCACCCATTTATAAAGGCAAGATGGTGCGCATAAAATACATTACCCAACTCTCTACTGTTTTTCCGTCTTTTGCTATTTTTTGCAACCTGCCTCAATATGTCAAAGATCCTTATAAGCGTTTTGTTGAGAATCGCCTAAGAGCAAAATTTGACTTTAGTGGAGTGCCGGTGAATATCTTTTTTAGAAAGAGTTAGAAAGCCTTTACAAAGGAATATTACCGTGTTTTTTCTTAGGAGTATTCAACACCTTATTTTCAAGCATTTCAAATCCGTCAATGAGTCTTTTTCGGGTGTCAGAAGGAATAATCACCTCGTCAATATATCCACGAGAAGCAGCTCTATAGGGGTTTGCAAACAATCTAGCGTATTCATTTTCCATCTCTTTGTGTTTGGCATTAGGATCTTTGGCCTCTTTAATATCTTTTTTAAAGATGATCTCGGCGGCTCCTTTTGCACCCATCACTGCAATTTCGGCAGATGGCCATGAGAAATTCAAGTCAGCTCCGATGTGTTTTGAGTTCATTACATCATAGGCTCCACCATATGCTTTGCGAGTAATTACTGTAATGCTTGGTACTGTGGCCTCACTAAAGGCATATAATAGTTTTGCGCCATTGGTAATGATGGCATTCCACTCTTGATCAGTGCCAGGTAAAAAGCCAGGCACATCGACCAATACCAAAAGAGGGATGTTAAAAGCATCGCAAAAGCGCACAAATCGAGCAGCTTTTTTAGAGGCATTGATGTCTAATACGCCTGCCAATACAGCGGGTTGATTGGCTACGATGCCAACTGATCGACCTGCAATTCTTGAAAACCCTACTACAATGTTTTCAGCATAGTCTTTGTGCACTTCTAGAAATGAATCTATATCAACAATACCTTCAATAATGCTACGCATATCATATGGTTGGTTGGGATTTGTAGGTATGATTTGATTGAGCTGGGTACGCTTTTCGTCACTGAGTTTGTATTCAAGTTTTGGGGCTTCATCTTCACAATTTTGTGGAACATAACTCAGCAATTTTTTAATATGTTCAATGGCTTCAATTTCATTGCTCAAAGCAAAATGGGTAACCCCAGATTTCGAAGCATGAGTATCTGCTCCACCTAATTCTTCTGCTGAAACTTCTTCATGTGTAACAGTTTTTACCACATTAGGGCCTGTTACGAACATATAAGAAGTATTTTGTACCATTAAAGTGAAATCTGTAAGAGCGGGAGAGTAGACAGCTCCACCCGCACAAGGGCCCATGATGACTGAGATTTGAGGAATCACTCCGCTGGCTAAAGTGTTGCGATAAAAAATATCGGCATAGGCAGCCAATGACACTACGCCCTCTTGAATGCGCGCTCCGCCCGAATCATTCAAACCAATTACTGGAGCTCCGTTTTGAATAGCATGATCCATAATTCGGCAAATTTTTTCTGAATGTGCTTCGGCCAAAGATCCACCCAAAACAGTAAAATCTTGAGAGAACACATAGACAAGTCTTCCGTCAATTTTTCCGTACCCTGTCACAACTCCGTCACCATAGAATTTTTGCTTATCTAATCCAAAATTTTTAGATCTGTGGGTCATCAATTCGCCGATTTCTTGAAAAGTACCTTTGTCAAGTAAAATATCGATGCGCTCACGGGCTGTAAGCTTGCCCTTTTTGTGTTGAGATTCGATGCGTTTTTCGCCTCCACCCAGACGGGCCTGGAGCTTTTTTTGTGCTAACAGTTCTTCAGAATTTTTCATGGCTTAGATATAGGATACTAAAATACAAAAAGATTTGACTTTAGTTATTGGGCTTTATATCTTCAGATGGCAGTCGATCATGAAACAGTTAGTTCACATATTAATTTGCATATTTTTATTGTGTGCGTCAAGCACATGCAATCAACCAAAGACATTATTCACTCAAGGAGAAAAAGCTGAGATTATAGCTTATTTTAAAGAAATAGCTTTGGGGTTTGAATACAGTTCTAATACTGATAAATTAGTTAGTAAATGGCAAGAGCCAATGTACTTGTATGTTGATGGAAACCACAATCAAAATCAGTTTATTGATCAGTTAATCAGTCAGTTGAATTCGTATTTTTCAGATGCATTTTATATTCAACGTGTTTATGATAAAACCCAGGCAAACAGTATGATGTATCTAGGCGATAAGCAGGATTTTTACAGTAAATATCAAAAATCAACACATCAAAATATTTCAGCTCAATTTTGGGTAAAGCACAGGACAAATAGTATTTTCGAGTCTTTGATTTTTGTTTCTACTACACAGTATTCTCAAGATGCCATTCACAGTATGATCTTAGAAGAGTTGGTACAGTCTTTAGGTTTGGGTAATGATTCTAAGAGATATCAAAACAGTATTTTTTATGAAGATTTATCAATCGAGTATGGGGGTGGATTTGCTTCCCAATTATCGGCTTATGATAAAAAGTTGATTGAAATTCTTTATCATCCAGATATGTTGCCAGGTATGATGAGCTTTGAACTTGATGCTTTGATTGCTAAGATTTTACTTGAGCAAGATTTGTATTTGTGAGGATTATTGCGTGATCCTTTGAGGGCGATATGATTAAAGCAAAAACTAAAAAATTCTTTTAGAAGTCATATTCTTAAATATTTACAAGTGAACTTGACATATTTACCTCACATGCCTTCTAAAATTGCTGCCGCAATTTTTAGTTTTTGCTCTCAGCACGCCCGGAAGGATTCGAACCCTCAACCCCCAGAGCCGAAATCTGGTATTCTATCCAGTTGAACTACGGGCGCGTATTTATGTTTTCAAATTTAGGTTAAAATCATTTGACTTTAAGTGTGCAAAAATGCTTAATTATTTCACCAATTAAATTGTAAAAACTAAGGCTATTTCAGATTTTTATTTTATTATTGAGCCTCGTGTATTGCAGAAGTGTAATATTGTTTTTCTTCTTGTTTCTCTCAACAAGAAGCTTTGCTCAGCAAAGACAATCATTTGAGATTTCTAAAACTTTTTTTGGGCAATCAAATACTGATTACACTCGTCCTAAAATCTCTCCTGACGGACAGTATTTTATAGTCACTAGAGAAGGTGGTTATGGTATTTATGTTTTTGATGTTCAAACAGGTAGTTTAATCACTACCCACAAAGCTGATTATAGAGTTGGATACAGTGCTTATTGGTCAGATGATTCTAAAGTAGTATTGTATAAACAGCGTGAAAATTTTCAATCTAAAGTGTTTGGTTTTGAACCATTTTCTGAACAAAAAACAGTAACTGAAATTCCAATTTATGCAGGTGCACTTCAAAGCTACGCTCAACAGTTTTCAAAGCAAGATAAAAACCTGATTTATGTGAATACAAATACTTTGCAGCTAGAGAAAATGAACTTATTCACTGAGGCAAAAACTTCACTGACGAACGACGCTTTTCAATATTACAATCCAATTTTAAGTAGTGGTAATCACTTGGTAGCCAATAGAGCCTCTTCAATGATTTTATTAAATGTTGAAAACCAAAGTAGAGAAAACTTAGGCCAAGGTATTCCAACAACATTCAATGCAAGTTCAAATAAACTTTATTATTTTTTAGATTTAAGTGAAGATGGCCATCACATTACAGCTTCTGATATTTACGTTTATGATCTTTTATCTCAAACGCACACCAATTTAACTCAAACTAATGATCTAATAGAGTTATGGCCAAGCATTTCAGCAGACGAGTCTTTATTGATGTATGAAGATCTTCAAAACCATCAAATACATCTGGTAGAACTAGATAATCAGTGAAAAAGTACACCAACATATTGCTTTTGTTTTGCTCTGTTCACTTGAGCTTTTCTCAGGCAATTGTTGTGATTGATGCTGGTCATGGATACAATCAAAATTGTTCTCATGGTGATGGCAGAACAGCAACTGAAATCAATACAAATTATGCAGTAGCTGAGAAATTGTTTGATGCATTGACTGATTCGTGTGGATATACTCCCTTTATGACCAGAACTTCGAATGATTGCGCAAGTCAAATCTCATTGATTCAAAGAACCATGATGGCAAATTACTGGGAGGCCGATCTGTTTTTAAGTATTCATTGCAATGCATTAAATGCAAACACAACAGGTACTGAAACGTTTTGGTGTGACTTTGCAGCTCAACCTGATGCCGAAGATCAAGCTTATGCTACTTTGATTCAAAACGAAATGGCGGATCACGGCAGTTGGTTAAACAGAAGAGTTGTCGAAGATCATTCTTATTTGAATTTTCATTTATCTGTGCTGAGAGAACTAGATATGCATGGTTCTTTAAGTGAAATTGGATTTGTGACTTCTCAAGATTCAGTTAAATTACTTTCAGATACTTGGCGAGAAGAGTTTAAACAAGCATATGTAGATGCCATCACCACATTTTTAAATATAGAATGTTCTGAAAGTTTATTAGACTGTAGCAATGCCCCCACTTTAAGTTGCGGGTCGTGGTATCAAGGCCAGGCTTCTACTGATTCTTCATTAGTGACCAAGTTTGGTTGCAACAACTGGACCGAAACTGGACCTGAGCGCGTACATCGTTTTGTTGTTCAAGATACCTCTGATGTGTCTTTTGTGATTAATAATTATACAGGAGATTTAGATGCCTATATTTTAAGTGATTGCCATCAAGATAGTTGCATCGGAACCACCTACTCAAAAGGTGCTTTAGCTAAAGATCTTCCGGCTGGAGAATATTTTTTAGTGGTTGACGCTGATGATGGGTCAGGGAGCGCTTACGAGTTGTCTTATTTCTGTGATACGCTGCCTGAGTTGGCTGCAACTGAATTTGAGTTTCAGGCTTCTGTTGATTTATTGGTTGACACACTTCAAGTTGCTTCTGAACTCTTTAATTTAGGGGCTGACACTACTGGTGGGTTTTCTGTGAAGTACTACTTTTCTTTCGATGATTCAATCGACGCTGCTGATCTTTTAATAGATAGTTTTCAGGTTTCGGGTGGATTGCTTCCAGTGCATGACCTCACTCATGATTTTGAGTTTGACCTTACATCTTTTGGGCCAGGATCTTATTATTTGATCATGCACATAGATGCATTAGACGCAGTTGAAGAGCAAATAGAAAACAACAACATTTTAGCCAAACCTTTTGTGATTCTGGGTCAAGATATTACTACGGGCATTTCTTTAGACAACTCATCAGAGGTTTTGTTGTATCCTAATCCTAGCAAGGGAATATTTCAACTCATTACAGCATCAAATTTTTCATCTTTTCGTGTGTTTGATATGCACTCAAATCTAGTGTCTTCAGGTGATCTTCAGCAAACGAATGCTCTTGATTTTTCTCATCTTGCAAGCGGAGTATATCAATTTGAACTCAAGGGGCAGCAAAGTAATTCAGTTATTAAAAAATTAATTATCTCTAAGTAAAGTGTTGGGTCTATACCTTAAAGCATTTCACGTTGTATTTGTAGTTACTTGGTTTGCAGGATTGTTCTACATTGTGCGTTTGTTTGTGCATTTTAAAGAGTCTGAAAAGCTAGACATTCAAGCCCAAAAGGTACTTAAGAAACAATACCAGAAAATGGCCAAAGGTCTATGGTTGGGCATTACTTATCCTTCAATGCTATTGACCTTGATTCTGGGAACAGCACTTGCTCATACTTATGGATTTTGGGCTATGAAATGGTTGCATCTCAAACTTGCCTTTGTGCTTGGGTTGGTATGTTATCATTTTTACTGTGCTAAGCTTTACAGAGATGTAATGAGTGATGCATTAAAAATTAGTTCTTTTCAACTCAGATTATATAATGAACTTGCTTCAGTATTTTTATTTGCCATTGTTTTTATTGTGATTTTTAAGAATTTAATTTTTCAGGCCTCTTTTACCATAGGCATTATTCTTCTCATACTTTTACTCGTGATTGCCATTTATTTATTTCAGAAAAAAAGAACTCAAGGAAATGGATAAAGAATTTATCATATTCATAAGTATTATATACGTAATTCTTTTCTTTATTGATCTCTATGTCTTTAAAGGCATTGCATTGCTCTTTAAGAAAAGGCCTTCTTTGTTTTCTTATCTGTACTGGGCGTATTCTATTACAGTTTATGTTGGATTGGCTTACGTCTTTTTAGGAGGTGATCCCATACAAGCCATTAAAGAAAATGGTTATGGTTTTTTTAATACAGTAACAGGATTAATGTTTCTATCGGTAATCCCAAAGCTTGTATTTGTAGCCTTTCATTTTTTAGAAGATATAAGTTTCATTCCTTTTTTAGTAAAAAACAGCTTGCAAAGTTCTGCACCCAAAATTTCGAGATACACTTTTATCACTCGCCTAGGTTTATATATTGCCGCCATACCGTTTATTTCTGTTTTGTATGGGATACTCAAAGGAAGGTTTGCTCAAAAGGTCGAGCATGTTACCCTCAAGCTTTCAACCCTTCCCAAGGCCTTTGATAAGCTTAAGATTGTTCAGATTTCAGATGCTCATTTAGGGAGTTTTTGCAATCAGTACGACAAATTAAAACCTGCTTTTGATAAAATCAATGCCTTGAAGCCTGACCTTGTTTTCTTTACAGGTGATTTGGTGAACCACTTTGCCTTTGAAGCACAAGGCTGGCAACCTTACTTTAAATCAATCAAAGCAACCATAGGTAAGTTTGCAGTGCTGGGCAATCACGATTACAGTGATTATATGTCTTGGGATTCTATCGAAGAGAAACAGCAAAATCTTGAACAACTTAAACAATTTTACATTGACACTGACTTTCGCTTATTGCTCAATGAGCATGTCGAAATTATTAGAGATGATCAGCGCATTCATGTGCTTGGGGTTGAAAATTGGGGTAAGGGTGGATTTGCTAAATATGGTAGACTTGATTTGGCATTAAAGGATAGTCCTAAAGATTATTTTCAGTTGTTACTCTCTCACGACCCATCGCACTGGGACGAGAAAGTGTTAAAAGACTCAAATATTGACCTTACTTTTTCTGGACATACTCATGGTATGCAATTCGGAATCAACTTAGGCAAGTTAAAATACAGCCCTGTTCAGCATCGTTATCCTAGGTGGATGGGTCTTTACAAACAAGCTGGTCAATATTTATATGTAAATAGGGGTTTAGGGTTTCTTGGATTCCCTGGTAGAGTGGGTATGTCTCCTGAGGTCACACTTATTGAGCTTGAGTGCGCATAAATTTTTAACAAGCCCTTCTTCATAAAATTTGTTAATGTTTTTAAACAAAAGACCCTAGGTTTTTAGTTCAATTTTTTTATCATTGTTATAAGGGCGAACTGTTTCGGTGTATGTAACTACTTGTTAAACAAGGTCTTCACAAAACTAAATTTTGCCTCAAATCGAAAAAACACAAGAATAAAATGAGACAATTAAAAATAACAAAACAATTAACAAACCGAGACAGTAAATCAATTGACAAGTACTTAAGTGATGTTTCTAAAGAAGAAATGATTACTCCAGAAGAAGAAGTTTCTTTGGCTGTAAGAATTAAGCAAGGTGACAATGCAGCTTTAAATGCGCTTGTAAATGCAAATTTGCGTTTTGTGATTTCTGTAGCTAAGCAATATCAAGGTCATGGCTTAACACTTGAAGATCTAATTGCTGAAGGCAATATTGGTTTGATTACTGCTGCCAAAAGGTTTGATGAGACCAAAGGATTTAAGTTTATTTCTTATGCCGTATGGTGGATTCGCCAATCAATTATGCAGGCTATTGCAGAAAATTCAAGAGTTGTAAGACTTCCATTAAACAAGGTAAGCGCGATTCAAAAAATTTCTCAGGCGTATTCAAAGCTTGAGCAAGAGTTTGAGCGTGCTCCATCACATGAAGAGTTAGGTGAAATGTTAGAGCAGCCCGCTACAACCATTTCAAACTTATTCTCATATTCTCAAAAGCAACTATCAGTAGACGCTCCTTTAGTTGAGGGAGAAGAGAATAGCCTTTTAAATGTGCTTTCTAGTGAGACAACAACCAATCCTATGCGTGGATTAATTCAAAACTCTTTGTGTACTGATATTGAGAGAGTACTTGAAACTTTAAAGCCAAGAGAGGCAGATGTGATTCGTTTTTCATTCGGCTTAAACGGACAATTGCCTATGACTTTAGAAGAAATAGCCAATCGTTTAGATTTAACACGTGAACGCATTCGTCAAATTAGAGAAAAAGGGTTACGTGTATTAAGAAAAAAATTAAACTCTGATTTATTAAAACACTATTTATAAGCGTAGAAAAATATTTTTTAAAATTTTAAAGCCTCTTTTGTCAAAGGGGCTTTTTTTTTATCTTGTAAATATGAGGAGATTAGTTTTTATTGTTTGTCTTGCAGGTCTTTACATTGGTTTATGTGCACAACATGTGCCAAATTTTTTTGAGATTAACCAACAAAAACAAAAGCAACTTTCAATTTTAATTCAAGAAAGAAATTATAGAAGTCACAATTTACATGAGCATGAAGATGGAGCATTGACAAAATATAATAGATGGTATTATACATGGAGATATCGTGTTGGTCAACAAGGTGAAATGAACACTGGCTCAAAAAAAGCAGCTGAATATTTTCAAAAAACTCCTCCAAATTGTTCGTCAAATGCAGATGATCAAATCAATTGGCAAAATTTAGGGCCTTTAAATTCAGACGGTGCTTTGAGTGGGGCTAAAAATTGTTACTCTTCAGGTGGTGTTGCTGGCAAACAAAATCAAGGTAGAATAGAGTCAATAAATGCAGATCCAACAAATCCTAATATTGTACTTTCAGGAGGGTATAACGGAGGAGTTTGGAAAAGTATTAATGGTGGTCAAACATGGTATAATACAACCGATGATGAAGGCTTTTCTGTTTTTGGAATTACAGCAATTATTCGTCATCCTGACGATAAAAATACTATTTATGCTTCTACATCTGTTGGTGGAGGTTTGTGGGAAAGTGGCCGGGCTGTCTATGGGATGGGGGTAATTGTTTCTTTTGATGGAGGAGAGAGCTGGCAAACTACAGGCTTAAACTTCTCTAGCTTTGGTGTTTGGACCAGTCAAATTAGTCAGATAGCAATTGATCCTAACTCTACATTGAATAATACAATTATCTATGCAACATCTCCTAGAAGAGTATACAGGTGGCAAGGTAATCATCAAGCAAGTAGCCAATGGCAAGAGATTTTTTATAATAACTCATATCAATCAGGTCCTTTATGGTATGGTAGTATTGCAAATAATGATGTTGTAGTTGATTTTTACGGAACATGTTGGTTTACAAACAGAGATGGATTATATAAATACAAAAATGGGGTTGTCTCATTGGTTGATAATTATACTGTGCCTTTGCCCTATCAAGATTATGATTCTAATTGTATGCATGGTCAATCTCATGTTAGGCATGATTTTAATATAGAGAGAAACAATCAAAATCACATTGTTTTTGTTGTTTCTATGACAAGACAAGAAGGTTCTACTTGTGCGGCAACTAGGCGAACTTATTTGTATAAATCTATAGACGGAGGTCAAAATTGGTCTGAGCCAAAAGAAATTACGGCAAGTGCATATTATAATGCTTCTGCAAAAGCGCCTCAATTTGCTGTTAGTGCTAATAATTCAGATAGAATATATATTGAGCGCAATGGCCGATGTGTTCATGTTTCTGAAGATTTCGGAAACACGTTTATTGAAATGGATAACAGTCAAAATCATGTTGATGTTCGTTGTATATATGCATATTCAGGATCAGGGAATGATGATGTGGTATTTTTAGGAACAGACGGAGGCATATCAAAAACAATTGATGGGTTAAATTGGATTGATATTTCTGGTCAAAATATGTCTATTGCTAATTTTTATGGTTTGGGCATTTCTCAAACTGATGATCAATTAATTATGGCGGGAGCCCAGGATGGTAGCATTAACATGTATCGTAATGGTGAATGGTTTGAAACAAGACCAGGCGGAGACAACGGTGAATGTCTTATCAATCCATTCAATAATAACATGATATACCAACAATCTCAAAATTATGTTATGCGTACAACGTTAAATGATAATAACACGGTTAGTTACAGTTCAATTAATGGAGATGTACACTATGTAGGTGGGTGGATGAACCCCATGCACTGGAACCCTAGTGTAGAGAATGAGTTTTTTATTGGTGTAAAAAATCTTTTTGTTGGTAATTCAGACAATAGCTCGTTGACAATTATTGAAGATACAAGTATACATCCTGCAAGAAATATCTCATCAGTAGCTGTTTCTGAAAATAATAAAGATATTGTTTACTATACAACAGATGGATATGTCTGGGGAAGCTCTGCTAGCAATTATGATGGAGTTTTTAAAGCAACAAGAGACGCCGCAGGCGATTGGTCAATAGAAGATATTACAGCTAATTTAAGAGTTCAAGTTCATGGCAAAATAGGGTTAAAAGAACCCATTACTGATATTGAAGTTGATCAGTATGATGAGAATAGAATATGGATTACTCGAGGATCTTTTTCTTCTGGTTCTAAAGTATATTATTCTGATAATGGAGGATTGAGTTGGCAAAATATGACGAAGACAGGTTTGCCAAACTTTCCCATTACAGCAATATGTTATCAAGCCCTTTCAAACGATAGATTATATGTCGGGGGTGATGGAGGAGTCTTTTTTTACGACAAACCTCAAGATTGTTGGATCAGATATGGCAACAACGGACCACAATGTATGGTAAATGACATGGAAATTAATCAGTGTGCCCAAAAACTTGTTTTGGCGACTCATGGAAGGGGTGTTTGGCAAGCAGATTTAATCAATGATTATGATCCTATAAAATTATCTGATCAGCTAATAATATGGAATAAAGACATGACGGTAGCTTCTGATATTATCGTTCAAGCAGGTTCAACATTGCGCATTTCAAATGCAGTTATAAATATGGCTAAGAATACAAGCATTATTCTTGAGCCTTCTGCGCGCCTAGAGGTTTTTAATTCAACATTGACCAATATGTGTGGATATACATGGAAAGGAATTCAAGTACAAGGCAATCAAAATGCACCTCAAGATCAGGCTTTTCAAGCCAAGCTTGTTTTAAATAATTCTACGATAGAGTTTGCAGATGAAGCTATTTCAACAAGTAAACCAGGTACACAGGTCAATAATGGAGGAATCATAGAGGCTAAAAGAACAAAATTCTTAAACAATAAAAGAAGCGTTGAGTTTGTGAGTTATGGTTTAGAGCCATCTAAAAGCTATTTTGAACTTTGTGATTTCATTGTTGATTCAAATTATAGACATCTAAACTCATTGCTTTACCATGTTAGTCTGTGGGATATTTCAGGAGTAAAATTTAAAGGCTGTAGTTTTGAAATTAAAGACCAGTCTTGGAATTATTCTTTAAGAAACATAGCAATAAATGCTTATGATGCTACTTTTTCAGTTGATCATTTGTGTCAACATGGTATCAATGGTTGTATTTTTAAGAAAAGCACATTTAAGGGATTTAACAATGCGGTTGTAGCATTTAATACTGGAACTACTCACACATTTTCAGTGCTTAACTCTGAATTTTCAAATAATGTATATGCAGTTGTTTCAACTGCAAATAATTTTTGCAACATCAGAAACAACACCATACAAGTTGGTAAGCCAAATACTGTTGATGCCCCCCAAGAACATGAAGGGATCGTTGTATTTAATTCATATGGGTTTAATATTGATCATAATAAAATAAGCCCAAATATTTTTACTGAATATCCTGTTACAATAGGTATTAGAGTGAATGATTCAAGGTATTTAAATGAAGTGTATCACAATGAGTTTGAAAAGCAATTGAATAACGAGAATAGGTTTTATGCAAATATGGCAAATGGATATAATAGAGACTTTTTCTTCACGGGAAAAGGGCTTAAATATCATTGTAATGTAAATAAAAACAACCTTAACAACGGGCGAGATTTTTCAATATCAGGGCAAGGAATATCAAGCCAATTAGGAAGCCCCAATTTGCCTGCTGGAAATATATTTTCATGGGCAGACTCTAATTCAAATACTTTGAGCGGCAGCGATTTTTTTAACAGTTCTCTAAGTAATATCACATATTATTATACAAATTTTTCTAGACAAGAGCCTAAAAACTATGTTCAGTTAAGTCCTATTCAAATAGCATCAAATCGATATTGCCCTGTGCGTTATTACCCAGTAGATATTGCAATAGGCGGTAGTTCAGCCTTGAAAATAACTCCTTTTATTGATCAATCTATATTTGAAGATCTTAATCAGAAAACAACACAACTAAGAGAGCTCAAAAAACTAAACAAAACAGATGAAATCATGAAGATTGAGCATGAATTGTTTGATTTAGATAAACAGTTTGCTGCCTTACTGTTTTTAAATAAAAATTCTTTAGATAACTGGTTAGACTGGTCAAAATCAAAACAATTGCCTATCGCATCAATTACGCCAGTGTTAGTTTTAATTCAAAAACAAGAATACTTGAAAGCAAAGCAATTTATAGAGAGATTAAGGTTTGATCAGGTCGCTGAGATTATGCAAAAACAAGATTTTGAGCGTCTTAAAAAGATTTTTTTAATTAGAATCTCTGAGTTAGAGCAAGGAAATACAATTTTTGAGTTTTCTCAGCAAAGCATTCAAGAACTTTCAGAGATCAGTGAGTATTCTGGTATTTCACAGTACTACGCAAATTCATTATTAAATGCAAATGGTATTATGGCTTTTAAAAAACCTGTCTATTCTGATTTCAATAAAGAGTCTAGTTTAGATTTAGTGAGTCAACGAAAGTTTAAAGTCTTTCCTAACCCTACATCTGATATTATTAATATAGAATCTTTAGAACAAATTGATAATTCATATAGTGTTCGTCTAATAGGTGTTGATGGAAGATTAATTCAACAAAAAACAATGTCAAATAAAAATGATTTAATTTCATTTGATTGTAGCTCACTAAAAAGTGGAAGCTATCTTTTACAAATTGAACAACAAGGAAAAATAATTGATTCTCAGAATTTTATTTTATCAAAATAATCCTATCAAGAAAATCTGTCGTTACAACCATAATTGTATACTCAGCATCTGGCCCAGCTTAGTTGCATCTACCTGATAAGATCATGATTTATCTTCGAATCGCAAATCTTTGACCATCAACTGCAAACTGACCTGACCTCTGAAATAATTTTCTTCTAGGGTGTACAATACAGAAAAGGGTTCTTCTGCTTTTATTCTAGGCAAATGTTTAGCCAAAGAAAATCCGATACCATTGAAAATAACATCTGGGTGCTGAGCCTGACAAAGTTCAAATTTTACATGGGTTTGATCTGCTCCCACCGCACGAGTGCCCCCCGCATCTACAACACCACGAGTCACAAACACAGGTTTTAAATTGTATGGTCCGAACGGAGCCATTTGTTTTAAAATGCGCATAAATTTTGGAGTGATTTGCTCAAAATCAATCAAGGCATCTACTTCAATTTTAGGCTTGAGTTGCTCTTCTAAAATAGTCTTTGAGACATAAGCCTCAAATTTTTGACGAAAAGCCTCAATGTTCTCTGGTTTAATAGTGAGCCCCGCAGCGTACTTATGCCCGCCAAACTGCTCTAAAACATCTGAACAGGCATCAATGGCCTTGTAAACATTGTAATTTTTTACAGAACGGGCAGAACCTGCTGCTTTTTCACCGCTTTTGGTAAACACAATGGTGGGGCGGTAATGTGTCTCAATCAAACGTGAGGCGACGATTCCGATGACTCCCTTATGCCAATTTTCATGATAAACTACTGTTGATTTGGCTTGTTTTAGAAACGCGTCGTTTTTGATCATCTCAAGGGCCTGGGCGGTAGTTTGTCTATCGAGTGCTTTGCGGTCTTCGTTGTAGGTGTGAATTTGCTCAGAAAGCACCTTTGCTTTTTGCTCATCTTGGTGCGAGAGCAAAGCGACTGCTTCATGCGCATGCTTAAGCCTTCCTGCCGCATTGATTCTTGGCCCTATTTTAAATACAATGTCTTCAACCTCAATGGGTTTTTCTTTATTCATTTTGGCAGTTTGCAACAACCCCATTACCCCTAGGTTAGCTGCATTATTCATTTTTTCAAGTGCAAAGTAAGTGATCACGCGGTTCTCACCAGTAATCGGTACAATGTCACAGCAAATAGCGATTCCAACCAAATCAATAAAATCAAAAACTTCTTGCTCGTCAATATTTTGCTGTTTAGCATATGCCAGACACAGTTTAAAACCAATACCACAACCCGGAAGCTCTTTGTAAGGATAGGGGCAATCTGACTGTTTAGGATTGATAATCGCCTGCGCTTTAGGTAGGTCTTTGCCAGGTGTATGGTGATCACAAATAATCACATCAATGCCTAATGCATTAGCCTTGTCTACTTTGTCTACTGCCTTAATGCCACAATCAAGAGTAATGATGAGGGTACAGTTTTCTTCTTTGGCTTTCTCAATACCCGCAAACGAAAGGCCGTATCCTTCTTTGTAGCGATCAGGAATATAGTACATCAAGTTTTTATAGTACTTTGATAAAAATCCATACACCAACGAAACAGAAGTAGAGCCATCGACATCATAATCGCCATAGATCATGATTTTCTCTTCATTTTTTATGGCAGTAGACAACCGATCAATACCCTTTTGCATGTCTTTCATCAAAAACGGATCATGCAACATCTCAAGAGAAGGCCTAAAAAACGTTTTGGCTTTCTCAAATGAATCAATGCCTCTTAAAACCAACAACTCAGCAAGGGTCTGATCTATACCTAATGCTTGTGCAAGTGTTGCAGCTTTAGTAGGGTTTGCTTGTAAAAATCGCCAGTTCATGTAAGGCAAATATAAACACTACCTTTACAATATTGATGAAGTATTTTTCACTGATATTTTTATTGTTGAATTTCTTGATTTTATCGTTTTACATCGATTCAAGACCAACTTGGAACACCACCTCAAGGGCCTTGCACTTAGATGCTCTGGTAAATAAGTCTACTTCTAAAATTGATGCATTGCATCATTTGACGGGCGATAAAGCCAAGGTGCATCAGCATTATTATTCTGAGAAAATGCCTTTGCCTGTTTTGTTAGCCTATCCTTTTTATAAGTTTTATAAGCAATTTGGATTTTCGTTTAACACTGATCAAAACCCTATTAAAGAAGCTTATTTTTTTGGATCCCTCATCTGCTCAATCTTGCCCTTTTTACTGCTACTATTTTTAACCTTCAAGAAGTTATCAGAAGATTTTCATCTCTACAAAGCTGCTTTGCTCTCGATGTTGATCTGGTACAGTACCTTTCACTTTAATTATGTAGGTACATTTTTTGCTCATATTTTGGGTGGATGTTTTACCGTTTTGGCTTTTTTGTATTTAAATCAAAAAAATGTCTTTTTAACAGGTCTTTTCCTGGGTTTAAGTGTGCTTTGTGAGCTCAATCAAATAGTTGTGGTTTTGGTATTTTCAACCTTTGTTTTGTTTAATAATATCAAGTCTTTGCCTATCTTTCTATTGGGTGGATTACCATCTTTATTATTCTTGTTGTTTTATAATTATTACTATACTTCAAATGCTTTTGAGTTTTTGTATCAACACGTTTCTCAAGACCAATTTGTAGCTCTTGAACACGAATTCTTGGGTTTAAGTACGATTAATTACAAAGCAATTTTTGCCATGTTGTACTCATCTGCTAAGTCTATTTTTGTTTTTTCTCCACTGCTTTTGTTGTCTCATAAGCTAAAAGGCATAAAAAACATAGAAGTGCTTTTATTGAGTTTTGTGGCAATGGTCATTGTAATTTCAATGCATCGTTATTGGTGGGGAGGCAATTGCTACGGCCCAAGGCATTTACTTACTGTTGCGATGCCTTTGTTGTTTTGCTTGTCTTACAAACTTGAAAGCTTTAAAAATTTGTCAGTTTTTTACGCTTTGGCTTTGTTTGGATTGATACTACATGGATTTGCGAAGATGACAACGAGTTATTCTTTTCCTTCAAAAGATGAAAATGTGTTGATGCATCTTGAGCAGATGCTTCGAACTCAAAACTTCATTGATCAAAGTGTACTTACGCAGTTTTTAGGTATAAAACCTGTTTATGGTGCGGTGTTTTTTGCATGTATGATGGCGAGCGTACTGTTGTTTATTTCTCTGAAAGCATTCCGTAGTGGTGGATGATTTTTAAGTGCTCTGATTGAGAGATCAATGCCGGATTAATGCCTGGCTGCCCCTCAGGAATTTCTTGTTCAAGTTCAGCGTAATAGGCTGCCCAAGCAGGCATAAAAGCAGTATCGCGGGGCGCTTTAAACGTCATGGGCTGCAACTCAAAGAATGCACGGCCATAATTGGCAGATTTAAATACATCGTAGATCAATTCAGAACAATAATACTTGCCGTTTCTATAGATAAACGCATCATCATAGGTAATGCCTACTTTGTTTTTGGCTGTGTATAAAGCGCGTTGCATGAATTTTACATCTCTTGAGTAAATGCGTCCGACCATGACCTTTGGATTACCGTTTTCATCTACACTTCTATTTAAGAATGAATCAATGGGCGTGAGTTTTACTTTGGGTGGAATGGCCTCGAGCACAAAACGCTCATTGTTTTCAATCACTACCACACCGATATGTGAAATGTTTTTATTCAAAGCTCCTTCAGTGACCTTTTCAATCGCATCACAAGTGGCTCCACAGTCTAAATCTTGAAACAGCAAATCGCCTTGTTGGGGTTTAAAAGAAGTTTGACAAGCGCTTAATGTAAAAACGATTAGTAAAAATGAGAATAATGACTTCATGAAACAAACATACATTTTTCACTCAAAACTTTGCGCACGGAACATTAAAGCGATAGCTTCTTTTTTTGCGTTTTCGTTTTCTGGGATCTACATATTCATAGGTCAAACCAAGCTCATGACTTCCGCCCGTATTGGCAGCAAGCCTTGATACGGTCAAATCATACGAGTAAGAGATTTTTAAAAAGCGATAGTCTAATCCGAAAATAGCAATCACGGCATCGTTGTTTGCATATCCTTTCTGGTATGATTTAATCAACGGCAATCCTCTATACCAGAGCCCAAAAAATATAGGGTACTGCGTATAATAGAGCCCAAAATCAAGCTGATCAAATTTGTCTTGTGCTCTATAATGTAAGGCAGTAGTTAACAGTTTGGCATCTTTACGCTTCACTGTTTTTTTAAGTGAGGTGACATGGCCCATCTCTAGAAAAAATAAGTTGGGCAAGGTAGCGGTTGTGTTCA
Organism: Flavobacteriales bacterium; assembly: GCA_020631045.1. GTDB lineage: Bacteria > Bacteroidota > Bacteroidia > Flavobacteriales_G > JALEGO01 > JAHDHZ01. The sequence continues at coordinate 19,887 of JAHDHZ010000028.1, forward strand.
ATAAGCTTTCATTGGGTTTGTTGATGTTTGACAAACTTACCCCCAGCCAACTCTTTCTGGTATATAGAATTCCACCCAACTTAAAATTCACAAATCGGGTGCTTAAAGAAGTCACATTCTCAGCAGTGGCAACTCCTCCACCCCTCAACAGCTGATCGGTAAAGGTAAGGCGGGTCACATCTAAAACTCTTTGGTTGTAACCTACGCCCAGCCCAGCGCGCGCAAAAACTTTTCGGTTAAAGGCAATGTTGTAGGCATAGGTGGCATGTACTGAGGTAAAACTCAAGGCCCCACTCCCTGATCGATCGTCTAAGACCATTACCCCCAATCCACTATTAATACTCGATAGGTTTACATCATAAGAGGCATAACTTGTTTGAAAAGCTCCAGGAATTGCTGGCCATTGCAAGCGATAAGCCAAGGCAAATCTGCTTTGTTCAGTATTGCCTGTATGGGCAGGATTGATGTATAAAGGAGCTGAATAGTACTGTGAGAAATGCGCTTGTTGTGCGCAGAGCTGAAGGCCACAAAAATAGCTCAACACAAGATATGTGATACTTAGGTTTCTCATTTAACGAATCAGCGTCACATCTCCCGCATCGGTGTATTTGTCTCCATTGATGAACGTAGCCTCGACTTTCCAGACATACGTATCTTGTTTGGCGGGTTGCCCTCTGTAATAACCGTTCCACCCTACATTGAGGTCAAACGACTCAAAAATCAATTCACCCCAGCGATTAAACACCATTAAATGGTACTCTTTGACCCCTTCTGTAATGGGGTAAAACACATTGTTGTCTAATGCTCCTGGGTCATAAGTGCCATTGTTTTGGGTATTTTCAGTAGGCGTAAAAGCATTAGGAAACACGATACTGCCTTCAAGCTCAGCAATCACCGCCCCCTCTACTTTGTTAGAGTCTTTGCACCCGTATTGATTATCGGCAACTAATGTTACATCAAACAGGCCTTCTTGTTGGTAGAAATGCACTGGGTTTTCATCAAAAGAAGTGTTGCCATCTCCAAAATCCCAGGCATATGTGGTGGCATTTGAACTCAAGTTTAAAAAGGTAACTTGTTGGTTGGGTATTTTTACTGTTGTTGGCGTGTGTTCAAACAGGGCAATCGCCACTGGATGCACTTCAATAATATCAGTTTGAGTGAGCTGCTCTACATCGCCTCCAAAACCTGTGGCGGTGAGTTTTACCGAGTAAGTGCCGGGGGTGTAGTAGGTGTAGAAAGGAGCTTCAACCGTAGAGGTGTTGCCATCGCCAAAATCCCAGAGGTATGATGCGGCGTATTGTGTGTTGTTTTCAAATTGTACCGATAGGGGGCGGCAGCCTTGTGCGTTGGGCGCGAAATCGACAATGGGTACTGGAGGCAGTATCTCGATTTGCTGGGTGGTAGAATCTGCACAATAATCTGAAAATACCTTTAAGGCAATTTCGTAAGTACCCCAAGTAGGGTATGTAAATGCGGGTGGATGTTGCAGATTACTTTGTGCAGAGTCTGAAAACTGCCAAGTGTAATTGAAAACACCTGCTGATGAATTGTTGGTTACATGCACCGTAGCTGCTGGAAATTGCTGAGAAGAAGGAGTAGCTACAAAATCAGCCACAGGCGTTTGAAAAACTTGAATTGAAATGGTCGTGTCATCTGAGCATCCTGCATTTGAAGAGGAGGTAAGTTGAATGTTATAATTGGTTGGCGTGGGTGGATTGTACAAATGCGATGGAGATACCTCAATACTATTCGCCCCATCATCAAAATTCCAGACAAAATTATCTGCTCCTGTACTGGTATTTTGAAAGTTTGCCGTAAAAGGCGCGCATCCTTGCGAGTCAACTTCAAAAATAGCCTGCACAAGTGGTTGCACCGCTACTGTGTTTTGAAAGGTGTCTAAGCAGCCTTGAGCACTTTGGACGATAAGACTGATCAAAGGGTTTTGTGTGATGGGTTGATTATGCGTAAAAATATAATTGAAGTTGCTGCCCATATCTGACTGTTCAAGATTGGTCCCAACATACCAAAAGAAAGAATCAGCCAAAATGCTTTGATTGGTAAACAGAGCATTGAAAGGCTGACAGCCTGCCGTAGAAGAAGCCGAAAATCCTGCTGTGGGCTTGGGGTAGACCACGATGTTCTCACTTGAAGTATCGTTGCACCCAAAAGAATTGGTGGCAATCAATTGAGTAGTGAAGCTTTGCGCAATAGGTGCCGTGTTGGTAAAGGTATGGGTTGGATTAGCCCCCGCTGCTGTGGTGCCATCTCCAAAATTCCAAGCATAACTTACCGCCCCTAAAACCGATGGGAAATTCACTTCTAAAGGGCTGCACCCAGAATCTGGCACTGCCGAGAAGGTGAAAATAGGTTCTGGATATACCGTGATGGTTTTTTGAGTAGAATCTTGACAGCCATTAGGGCCTCTTGCAATGAGTTTCACTGGCTTGTTTTGAATAAATAGGCTTTGATTTTCAAAAGTGAAACTTGGATTGGTAGCAGAGCTGCTTGAAGAGTCTAACTGCCATAAATAGCTCCCCGCTCCAACAGAGGTGTTTACAAAATCAACCAGTAAAGGCGCGCAATCTAAGGTTTCATTTGAGCTAAAACTTGCAGTAGGATTGTACAACACCTTCACACTTGAAGTAGCAGTGTCTGAGCATCCAAACGCAGAAAAGGCAATCAACTCAATATTATAAGTTGAGTCTTGTGCGAGTGAAGAATTTGTAAAGGTTTGGGTTGGATTGGGTAGACTAGAAGAATCACCACTGCCAAACCCCCATTTAAAACTTGTTGCCAATACACTTTGATTGGTGAAACTAGAGGTCAACGGATTACAAGCACTGTCTTGATCAATACTAAAGTTGGCGGTAGGCTTGGGTTCAACAGTGAGGGTGATCGTCTCAGAGGCTGTACAATTTACTGTAGCGACTTGCAAGTTGACTGGGTACGTCCCGTTTAAAGTGTAGGTGTGTATGACATTGGTGTCAGTAGAAAAATTTCCATCCCCTAGGTTCCAATTCCAACTTACAATGGGGTCGTCTGGGTCAATCACACTACTATCTGTAAGCAAAGCCTCTACATTTTGACACACATTTTTAGGAAAAAAATTTGGCTCAGGCGAGGCAAAAACTTGCAGGCTGTCGGTGAGGGTTCTCAAACAACCATTTGAGTTTTCTACTTCAAGGCTGATATAGTATTTACCTGGGCCTACGTATGTTTGATTGGGTGGAAACTGTGCTGCACTGGTATTGCCGTTGCCAAAATTCCAAGACCATGCAATTGCGCCAGTTGATGTATTTGAAAAACTGGCGGTTAAGCTATCGCACCCATTCACAGTATTGATCGTAAAATTAGGCACAGCCGAGGGCAATACAACCACTTGTATGGTGTCATAATCTTGGCAAGAACCTGTGCCATTGGTGTTTCTTGCGCGCAGTACGGCCTCATAAGTGCCAGGGGTAGCATAGGTATGCGTTTTATTTGCTCCTCCCCACTCAAAGGGGCTTCCATCACCAAAATCAAACCGAATTTGATTGGCAATGCCTGTAGTGGTATTAGAAAAAACAACAGGCTCGCCTACACAAACAGTGTCTTTATCACGAGTTATGCCTGCAATGGGTGGCGGGCCAATCACCACAGTAATGTCAGTTTGTACATCTCCACAAAAACTCCGCTCTTGCATGGTAATAGTATAAGTGCCCATGCCCGGAAAAGCAATGTCATACCCAGGCCTTGTCGGAGCATCGTAAGGCTGCCAAGGAATAATTGAGTCATACCCCAGGCCCCAATAATCTCCAAAATTCCAAGCCTCATAGCGCTGTGCAGTATTGCCAAAATTGATACAGTTCTTTTCTGTGGTATTATCAAAATGTACGAGGGTATCAGGGTAGCACAAGTAAGTGGCCGATGCGGTAATGGCAGGGTCATCTAAATCCCAAATCAATACTGGGTTAAAGCTTGCTTCGGTTGGCACGCCATTGCTACAATAATTCTCAGCGGTCAACCGCACTTCGGTTTCACAATCAACCGTGTTGCGCAAGTACATGTGCGAAAGGGTCACTCCTGCATTGTTGTGGTCATAGGTTTGAATGGGTGATCCATCACCAAAATCCCAAGTAAAGTTTGTAGTAGGTGACACATTGGTGCTAGCATTGATAAACTCCATTGAACCTGGGGCGCAAATTTGGGTCACTCCTCCAATCGGAATTTGAATCGATGCATTGACAAACTCCTCCATCACCACAACGCCATTCACCGTACATCCATTATCAAGATCGGTAAACACCACATCAAACGTATCAATGATGGCCGAGTAGGTATGCGCTACAAAACTTGGAGGAGTCAACCCAGTCCCAGAATGAATGGGCGATCCATCACCCCAATCAATGGTATAATTACCAATGTTCTCGTTCGATGAGAAATTAAGCGTGTAATCGGTATTGAAACAATGCACCCAATAAGGATTGTTTGAGGCATCACCATTGCCATCATTAATGGTAGGGCATTGAGTAAAAACATAATTTGAAAGTGCTAAAAAAAAGATGAAAAAACTGCCTTTGCCCATTAAGTTTTACATACGTAAAAGAGTAGCAAAAGTTGCGTAAGTTTTTTCAATAAATTGTATCTTTTTGAAAATCACATTTCATGAGACTTTTTTTTAGTGTTTTCTTTTTTAGTTTTTCTTCAATCTTGTTTGCTTCTGATACTTTTAATAGTGATAAGTATACCCCTGAAAACTACATTCAATTCATGAAAAATCATGGGCAATGGAAAAATAAAGCTGTTTTATATAAGGGTAATTATAAGGGCACACATGTAAGGTTTCTAGAAAATGGGATTAGTTATGCTGTATCGAGAGTTGTTGAAGATGAGCTTGATAAAAAAGACAAGCATATAACAGGCAGACTAGAAGCAAGAAAAAAAGAAAAAAGAGAAGCATTAGTTTGGAATCAGTACTTTAAAAACATGAACCCGAATACCCAGATAATTGAAAAGGGGTATTCAGATAGTAAAACCAATTATCTAATTGGCAATGACAAGAGCAAATGGGTACGAAATGCTGCTCAATACAATCAGCTTATGTATGAAAACATATACGATAATATTGATTTAGATTACTACAGTGTTGACCAAAGAATCAAGTATGATTATGTTGTAAAACCTGGAGGAGATATTAGCGACATACAAGTGGAGTATGAGGGGATAGAAAAGTTAAGCATCAATCAAAAAGGGCAATTGGTGATTCAAACTACTTGGGGAGAAACGATTGACCAAAAGCCTTATTCTTATCAAACAATAAATGGCAAACAAAAGAAAGTAGAGGTTGAGTATGAAATTATCAATAAAAATACTTTTGGGTTTAAAGCAATGCAAAAATATAATATGAACCAAACTTTAATAATTGATCCCTACAGTTTAGTTTGGAGCACGTTAATTGGAGGCGAAGGAACTAGTTCAATTGATGATATAATTATTGCTTCAAATAAAGATGTTTTGATTACAGGAAATACTTCGATAAATAATTTTCCGATAACACCAGGGGTTTATCAAATCAATAAAAATTCACAAATTGACGCTTTTGTATCTAGGTTTAGTAAAAATGCAGACAGTTTGATTTTTAGCACTTTTATAGGCGGGAGTAGTAATGATTTTTCAAATTCAATTTCTTTAACTTCCAATGAAGATATAATTATAACAGGGTATACTTATTCTGGAGATTTCCCTGTAACACCAGGCGCCTATTTTAATCCAAATGCTGCATTGTTTAGAGTGTTTGCATCAAAAATTAGTCAAGGTGGAACAAATTTGTTATATAGTAGCATTATAGGGAATGTTCCTTCAAGTGCAAAAGTTGATCATGCAATTTGCGCAAATGAAGATATAATTTTAGTTGGACGAACATATTCATCGTCTAACTTTCCTGTAACTCCTGGCGCTTATCAAACAAATCCTTCTGGTTCTTACGTTGGTTTTGTTACAAGGTTAAACGCTAGTGGAAGTGCTTTAATTTATAGCACGTTACTAGGGGGCAATGATGTTGATAATATTAAATCAGTTGAACTAACAACTAATGAAGAGGTTATTGTTTCTGGCAATACTAATTCATTTAATTTTCCAGTTACATCTGGAGTTTACCAAAGTTCATATAAAGATTCTTTTGATGTTTTTGTGACTAGGTTAAATAATACTGGTACTGGATTAATTTATAGTACTTTTTTGGGGGGCACAGGTTCTGATTTCAATTCTTCTGTCAGCATTATGAATAATGGAAATATAGCAGTTACAGGTGAAACTGGTTCAAGTGATTTTCCTGTCACACCTGGAGTGCTTCAAGAAAACATTTTAGGTGAACGAGATGCATTTATTTCAGTATTATCTGCTGATTTATCAAGTTTAATATCAAGTACTTTTCTTGGAGGTGGAAAAATGGATAGATCAGAAGACATTTTTCTAATAGATCAAAATAAAATAGTAGTTTCAGGCAACACCTCTTCATTAGACTTTCCTACAACTACTGATGCTTACCAAAGTAATGCTTTAGATTCAAATGATGCTTTTATATCTGTTTTAAATTTGAGTCTAGATAGTTTGTCATATAGCTCTTATTTTGGAGGAAGTGATCACGATTATTTATATGCAACCGCTTTTAATGAAGGTAATATTTGGGCAGCTGGATCAAGTAGTTCAATTGATTTTCCAGTTACTCCAGGGGTTTTTACAACAGATATAATGAACTCAAATCAACACGGTTTTGTAGTAAAGTTTATCGATTGTATTGATAATAATTTAGGCATTAATATTCAAGTTGCCTCTTCTAATGAAAATGTAAGCAATGGCTCAGCTACGGTTAATTTTATAACACAAGGCACCCCACCTTATACTTACCAGTGGGATAACAATCAAACGACTCAAACTGTTTCAAATTTATCAGCTGGTAGTTATACAGTTACTGTTTATGATTCAAATTTTTGTTCTGTTGTTGATGTTGGGGTCATAAATGAAATACTAGACACATTAGACTGTTCAAATGCTGTTTCTCTAATTTGCAATACACCTTATTCTGGCGCATCTTCTAATGCAGCATCACAAGTGTACAGCTACGGCTGCAACACCTGGTCAGAAACAGGCCCTGAGCGCGTGCATACTTATACCCCAACAGAAAATGGTCCATTTAGCGCTAAACTCATCAACTATACGGGAGACTTAGATGTCTATATTTTAGGCTCATGTGACCCATCTGATTGTATTGGTGAGGTACTTTCTGACTCTGCTTATTTTGCAAATGGAGTTGCGGGTACTACCTATTATTTAGTCGTAGATGCCGATGATGGATCTGGCAGTGCGTATGATATTTTGGTATCAGGATGTGCCAATACTAATTGTGATGGATTTTCAGTCTCTTTATCAGGTACCAATGAAACAGGCCCAAGTGCTAATGATTGTGCTGCTGTTGCAAATATTACAGGAGGTACTTCTCCTTTTACTTATAGTTGGTCAAATGGAGCAACTACTGATAATATAAGTAATGTGCCTGCCGGCACTTATGGTTTTACCGTAACTGATGGGCTTAATTGTTCTGCAACTGATAGTATTACTTTAGAATTGTATACAGGCATTCCTTGTACAGAATTGCAAACCATCATTACCAGTACCGATCTTACTGATTCTATTGCTAATGATGGAACAGCAACTGCTCAAGGTGTAGGCGGAAACGCCCCTTACACATATGCTTGGTCAAACAATGAAAATACAGCAAGTATTGAAAACCTCTCACCAGGATTATATACCGTTACTGTAACAGATGCTAATAACTGTGTAAACATAGAAAATGTGGTCATTTATGCTCCAGGGGTGAATCCTTGCAACATGTCATCGATTATCACATCAACCAATGAAACAGCTGATGGTGCGAATGATGGAACAGTATCTGTTAGCCCCGTTAATGGAGTAGCCCCTTATTCATATGTTTGGAATACAGGTGATAGCATCGCTTATTTAACAAACCTTAACCCTGATGTATATGTAGTAACCATTACAGATTCAAACAACTGTAGTAATGTTAATGTGGCGGTAATTGAAGCATATAGCGATTCAATTGTTAGTATAAAAAGAAACTGGCAAGAACAAGGGTTAGTTGTTTACCCTAATCCTGCTAAAGACTTTGTTAATTTAGTAATAAAACAACCTATAAAAACGCCAGTTAATTTAGAGGTTTTAAATAGTTTAGGACAAATTGTATTAACTCAAAGACTAATAAATAATCAACAACACGTATTATTAAATGTAGAAGCTTTATCTAAGGGAACTTATTACATTAATTACCGTGTTAATGAGCTTATTAAAACAGCAGTGTTTATTTTAAATAAATAAAAGCCATTCTTTTTTTTTAAAAAAAGTATCTTTTGCTTAAAATCACAAAATGAAGCAATTTATACTTTCTGCGTCTATAATATTTTCTTGTGTCTCGGTTTTTTCTGCTGAACCCATAAATAAAGAAAAATACAATCCTCAAAAGCATCTTCAATTTATGAAGAATCAGGGGCAGTGGAGTAATGCTGCTATCTTGTATAAAGGTAACTACAAAGGCACCCAGGTACGTTTTTTAGAAAACGGCCTCAGCTATGCTATTTCAAAAGCAATTAAAAGTGAGGGTGATAAAAAGGATGAAAGTGCAACAGATAGATTTGAACATAGAGAAGAAAAAAGAGAAGCATTGGTTTGGAACCAGTACTTTAAAAACATGAACCCGAATACTCAGATCATTGAAAAAGGGTATTCGAATAGTAAGACCAATTACTTTATTGGTAAAGATCAAAGCAAATGGATAAGAGGAGCATCGCAATACAACCAGCTTACCTACCAAGAAATATATCCAGGTATTGATTTAGATTACTACAGTGTCAATCAAAAATTAAATACGATTACATTGTAAAACCAGGAGCTAATATCAGTGACATACAAGTACAGTATGATGGCATAGAAAAACTTAGCATCAATGAAAAAGGCCAATTGGTGATTCAAACTGCTTGGGGGGAAACAATTGAAGAAGCTCCTTATTCTTATCAAAAAATAGATGGCAAACAAAAAGAAGTACAGATTGAATATGAAATACTCAATAAAAATACCTTTGGATTTAAAGCAATAGAAAACTACAACAAGAATCAAGCTTTAGTAATTGATCCTTATAGTTTAATTTGGAGTACACTTTTAGCAGGATCAGGAAGTTTGAGTGCTTTTGTACAAGTAGCTGATATGATTGTGGCTCAAAATAATGAAGTGGTTGCTTCAGGTGTTATGGTTGATTTTAATTTTCCGACCACTCCTGGATCATACCAAAACTCTACTCAGGGAAACCGAAGTGCGTTTGTGACAAGATTAAAAGCCGATGGGTCAGATATTGTATATAGTGTAATATTAGGCGGTAATTCAGGGGCTGATGGTGTTGTTCTTTCTAATAATGAAGAAGTAATATTAACAGGTTCAGCGCAAGACAATACCTTTCCTACAACTTTAGGGGCATTAAAAACTAATTTAAATGATTCAGCAGATGCATTTGTTACTCGTATAAGTGCAAATGGGTCAAATTTAATGTTTAGTACATTTTTAGGGGGGTCTGGTTTAGATGATGGAAGGGGGGTTCAACTTGCATTAAATGAAGATGTTGTTATTTGTGGAAATACTACTTCAAATGATTTCCCAACAAGTAATAATGCGTATCAAATAAGCAACAATAATATTCAGGATGTTTTTATAACACGCTTAAGCGCTGATGGATCGAGCATTGTTTATAGTACTTTTGTTGGTGGGTCAGACGTTGATATAACAAATGCATTACAATTAACTTCAAATGAAGATGTTGTAATTTGTGGTCAGACTATTTCAAGTGATTTTCCTACCACTTCTGGGGCTTTTCAAACACAATTATCTAATAATATTTCTAACGCATTTATTACTAAACTATCTTCAGATGGTTCAACTCTAGTTTATAGCACATTTTTAAGTGGTAGTGGCAGTAGCATAGGCGGAGATAATCCAATTGATATTGATCTGTATCCAAATAATGATTTGCTTATTACTGGTGTAACTTCTTCTTCTGATTTTCCGACTACTTCAGATGCTTATCAAATTAATTATGGAGGAATGAGTGATGCATTTGTAACTAGATTAAGTAGTGATGGTAGTAATTTGGTTTACAGTACTTTTTTTGGAGGAAGTGATTTTGATCGAGGAGGTGATATTCAATTAATCACAGACCAAGATATTGCATTTACTGGCGCCACGTATTCAAATAATTTTCCGATCACAAACCACAATGCTTTTCAAATTTCAAAGAATGATTCAGCTGCAGCATTTATGACTACATTAAGTGGTGATGGTCAAACACTAACCTACAGTAGTTTTTTAGGTGGAAATTCTACTGATATATCGTATGAATTAATTACTAAAAATGAAAAAGTTTGGATATGTGGGTTAACTGCTTCTTCTGATTTTCCTACGACACCATCATCTTTTTTACCTTTTTCTTCTGCAGATATTCCTGGATTTATTTCAAGGTTTGACAAATCTTGTGTTACAAATACATTAAATGTTAGTGCCACAAGTACTGATGATTTAAATAATTTAGGTAACGGGTCTGCAACAGTAAATGTAACAGGAGGTAATGCTCCTATTGCTTATCTATGGAGCAATGGATTTACTACTTCAACTATTTCAGGGTTGTTTCCGGGTGAATATCAAGTAACTGTTACAGATGTTGATAGTTGTCAGGTAGAAAATGTCGTTATTGTTTCTGGATGTGCTAATAATACAATGGATATTGAGGTGCAAAGTACACCGTCTAATCAAAATGCAAATAATGGTTCAGCTACTGTTAGTTTTTTAACTCAAGGTACAGCACCATATATGTATGAATGGGGCAATAATCAAACTACGCAAACTATTTCAGGATTACCTTCTGGTACGTATACAGTTACTGTTTATGACGCAAATTTTTGTTCTGTTGCAGATTTTGGGGTGATTGGCGAAGTGTCAAATAATTTAAATTGTGCTAATGCAGTAACATTACTTTGTAACGTACCTTACTCAGGTACTGCTTCTACAGCTGCTTCTGGTGTATATAGTTACGGGTGTAATACCTGGTCAGAAACCGGTCCTGAGCGTGTGCATACTTATACCCCAACAGAAAACGGACCGTTTGGAGTTAAACTCACCAACTATACGGGAGACTTAGATATTTACATTTTAGGTTCTTGTGATCCTGCTGATTGCTTGGGTCAGGTGTTTTCTGATTCAGCACATTTTGCAAACGGAATTGCGGACACCACTTACTATTTAGTAGTTGATGCAGATGATGGTTCTGGCAGCGCGTATGATATTTTAGTCACAGGATGTGTAGATACGGTTGATTGTTCTGGCTTTTCTTTTTCTTTGACTGGAACAAATGAAACAGCTCCTAGCGCCAATGATTGTGCTGCTGCTGTAGTAAATATAACTGGAGGGGCCTCTCCTTTTACCTACAGTTGGTCTAATGGGGCAACTACAGATAATATAAGTAATGTACCTGCGGGTACATATGGTGTTACTGTTACTGATGGCCAAAACTGTTCAGCAACACACAGTATTACCCTTGAATTATACACAGGCATACCTTGTGAGAGTTTGCAGCTAAACATTCAAACCACAAACGAAAGCGATACTAATGCAAATGATGGTTCTGCTATTGCAACAGCTTTGGGTGGTAATCCGCCATATAGTTATGTGTGGTCTAATGGGGAGGCAACCTCTGCTATAACTAATCTTTCGCCTGATCTATATTCCTTAACAGTTACAGATGCCAATAATTGTGTTTCTATTGATGAGAATGTGGTTATATATGCTGCTGGAGAAAACCTATGCAATATGTCATCAATCATGAACTCGACTGATGAAACCGCTCAGGGAGCAAACGATGGAACAGTCAGCGTGACTCCAGTTAATGGAACTGCGCCTTTTTCGTACATATGGAATACAGGTGATAGCATCGCTTATTTAACAAACCTTAGCCCTGATGTATATGTAGTAACCATTACAGACTCAAACAACTGTAGTAATGTTAATGTGGCTGTAATTGAAGCATATAGTGACTCAGCCTCTATAGGCGTTAATTTACTTATAGAGCACCCAAACTTTAAAGTTTTTCCAAATCCTGTAAAAGATGTGTTAACTGTTGTGTTTGAGAGCAAATCAAACACTAAACAAACTCTTGAGGTTTTAAACAACTTAGGTCAGGTAGTATTAACAAAAAATATGACGTTAAATAAAACCCAAGAAAATATACCTGTGCAAACCCTGGCAAATGGTACATACCACTTAAAGGTATCTAACCAATATGCAACTAAAAGTATTTCTTTTGTAGTTGATCGCTAGCCTACGATAGTAGGTGACTTACTTTTTAGCCGAATAACGGGAAAGAGCTTCAAAAAAATTAAGACAATTCAAGCACCACTGCGCAATGGTCTGAATGTACTACATTAGGCAGCATGTAAGTGTTTTTTAAGCGTTTTTCTAAAGTGTTGCTTGCCATGTGGTAATCAATGCGCCATC
>JAHDHZ010000029.1:0-13458 GCA_020631045.1 Flavobacteriales bacterium
CCCGCGACCCCCTGCGTGACAGGCAGGTATTCTAACCAACTGAACTACCGGACCTAAAGAGATTACAAATGTAATCGTTTTTTTGAATTCTCAAAAGGTTTAAACTAAGAAACTATTACTTCTTAGGCATCTACTTTTAAACCAGGTGCAGCTTCAAGTACTTCTGACGAAACTCCATCAGCATATTGCTTAAAATTTTGCACAAATTTCTTAGCCAATTCTTCTGCCTGAGCTTTGTAAGCCTCTTGATCTTTCCAAGTATTGATTGGGCTCAAAATTTCACTAGGCACTTCAGGACAAGAAAGTGGCATCTGTAAGCCAAATACTTCATGCTTTGTATATTCAACATCATTTAAGTCTCCTTGCAATGCGGCTGTAATCATTGCTCTAGTATATTTCAATGAAATGCGCTCACCCGTACCGTAAGCACCACCCGTCCAACCTGTGTTGACTAACCAAACTTTGACATTCTCTTCTTGCATCTTTTTACCCAACATATCGGCATATTTACCAGGATGCAAAGGTAAAAAAGGCGCTCCAAAACAAGCTGAAAATACTGTTTGAGGCTCAACCACGCCTGCTTCAGTACCTGCTACTTTTGCTGTATACCCAGAAATAAAGTAGTACATGGCTTGAGCTGGTGTTAATTTTGAAATCGGAGGCAACACTCCATAAGCATCTGCTGTTAAAAAGAAGATATTTTTCGGAGCAGGGCCAACTGATGGAGTTTGAATGTTATCGATGTGATGGATAGGGTAACTTACTCTGGTATTTTGAGTGATCGAGCTATCAAAAAAGTCTGGGTCTTTTGTTCCTGGCTTGAAAATAATGTTTTCTAAAATAGCTCCAGGCTTGATCGCTGCATAAATTTGAGGCTCTTTCTCTTGCGTCAAATCAATGCATTTAGCATAACATCCACCCTCAAAATTAAAGACAGAATCTTTTGACCAGCCATGCTCGTCATCTCCAATCAATTTTCGATTGGCATCAGCTGAGAGCGTTGTTTTGCCTGTTCCTGAAAGACCAAAAAACACAGCGGTATCTCCATCTTTACCAACATTGGCAGAGCAATGCATTGACAATACATCTTTTTGGTGAGGCAACACATAATTAAGCACTGAGAATATACCTTTTTTAATCTCACCAGTGTAGCCTGTTCCGCCAATTAAGATCACTTTTTTAGTAAAGTTGATGATCGCAAAATTGTGTTGACGTGTGCCGTCTACTTCAGCAACAGCCTCAAAACCAGGAGCACACAAGATATTCCACTCAGGATCAAAACTTTGCAACTCTTGCTCACTTGGTCTTAAGAACATATTGTAGGCAAACATATTTGACCAAGCATACTCAGAGACCAACCTTAAATTTAGTCTGTAATCTTCATCAGCACACGCATAAGCATCGCGCACATACACTTCTTTACCTCTTAAGTAATCAGTTACTTTATTGTATAATGCATCGAATTTATCGGCGTCAAATTTAATATTGATATCACCCCACCAAACGGTATCTCTTGTAAGATCATCGCAAACCACAAATCGATCTTTTGGAGAACGGCCTGTGAATTCACCTGTTTTAATTACTAAAGTATTATTTGATGTTAGTGCACCTTGATTGTTCTGTACAGCTATTTCTGTAAGTTTTTCAGGAGATAAATTCCAATGCTGGGTACCCAATTGAGATAGTCCTAAATACGCTAAACTATCATTTGTAGGTTTTGTGCCACTCATGGTCTTTTTTTAAAATAGTTAGCTTACAAAGCTTGGAATTATTTTTAGATGACCAAAGGTTTTTTTGCTTTTATTTTGCACAAAACATGGTGTTTTTACACAATTCCAGCTTCTAATAAATCATGAACATGTACAAAGCCTTCGAATTCACCATTTTTGGTAATTAAAAGCTGCGTAATTTTATGTTTTTCAAATAACTCAACTCCTGCAGTTGCCATTTGGTCATACTCTAAAGTCTTTGCCTTAGAAGTCATAATATCTAATGCAGTTAACTGACGAACATCTTTATATGCTGTAAAAGCACGACGTACATCTCCATCAGTGATAATTCCTTTAAGCTTTTGGTCATCAACAACCGCAACAACCCCTAACCGATTTTGAGAAATCTGATCAACCACTTCAACAAAACTCGCCTTAGCGCTGACCTTGGGCTTTGCATTTTGAGCAGCCAAATCACCCAGTGTTAAGTATAGTTTTTTACCCAACGCACCCCCCGGATGATACTTAGCAAAATCTTCACTTTTAAAACCTTTCGCCTTCAACAAACAAACCGCCAGCACATCACCCATCACCAACTGAGCAGTCGTAGAGGTCGTGGGGGCCAAATTGTTCGGACAAGCCTCTTGCTGCACACAACTAGACAAAACAAAATCTGATTGCTCAGCTAAAAACCCTTGTGCATTGCCTGTGATTGCAATCAACGCACTGCCTAGTTTTTGAATATAGGGAATGAGCGCTTTGATTTCAGGAGTATTGCCACTGTTTGAAATACAAATCACAACATCATTTTGCTGAACAATACCCAAGTCTCCATGAATGGCATCTGCCGCATGCATAAAAATACTGGGAGATCCTGTAGAGTTCAAAGTTGCTACAATTTTAGAACCAATCAACGCACTTTTACCAATGCCTGTGACAATGATTCTGCCTTTACTTTTAAGAATCTTTTCTACAGCTAAGGCTAAATCTTCAGTTAAATAATCTTCTAATTTTTCAATTGATTGAGCTTGAAGAGCAATGACACTTTTTGCTTGTGCTAATACATCCATGCTTTATTTTTTAAAGAGCTTTTCACTGAACAACACTTGGGCGTTTTCATCTTCTACAACAAGATGATAAATAGAAGCATTAAAGGCTTTAGATGAAAAATTTAAATTGTTTTTGCCTTGATTTAAAGCCACGTTTTGTTTCATGTAAACAAGTTGGCCTTTTAAGTCATACAATTTAATATTTACGCGCATCGAATGATCGGCATACAACTTCACCAAATAGTCATCTTGAAAAGGATTAGGAAACACCTTCCCTGCAAAAGCATCAACTGGCTCTAAAGTAGATACGGGTATTGAATCTGGTGTCGAGACTCTTGCCAAATAAATTCCACTGCGATTGTTTGGCAATCCAAACATTCCTGCCATAAAAACTTTGCCAAAACTGTTGTAAATAGGTTGGATGCCAAAATAATCTCCCCAACGCTCATACCCATCATTCTGCAATGGAGGCGCATCAATATAATCATCTCCATCACGCATACGCAACAAATCACTATACCCCGCCTGATTTGCATAAAAAGCCCCAACTCCAGCAAAATCATTTACAGAAGAATAGTTTAACCCGATCAGCACCTGCTTATCATCGAGATTCTTGCCTGAAAAAGCAATGTTAGGATATCCAAAATCAAGCACATCATCACTTAAAATTGTTCCCTGAACCATCGAATTTGTATCGGTAACATCAGAAATTACTCCGTGATACACTGCCGCTTTATCACCTTGCTGATTAATTGTATTGCCTACAAACTGCACCTCATTGTTTATTTTAATGGCACCTAACCAGCGCGCATCATTGGTTTGCAGACCAGATGTTGCATCTGAAGAATCTGTATCTTGTTGCTGGCCATTCAAAGGCATCCCATAAGGCTGATTGGTTTGCAGCACCCAGCTAGAAAGTGTTGCAGAAGCATCATCAACAGCCCCATTGATGTGCACAACAAAAACCGAATCGTTTTGCAAATCAAAATTACGGTTCGAAATAAAATACAAACCTTCATCTTGTGGACCCATCGCCCCACTTACCGGTTGTAAATTACGAATAAACTTATCGTTGTACATGATGCTGTCCCACATGGTGATTTGCACATTTTCTGCACCTGCATAAGCACTATCTAAACCCATTTGCCAGACCAATGACCCATCAAAGCCCTCTTGCCAAGACACTCCATCAATGATGATGTTGATGGTATAAAACAAATCACTCTGAGAAAGCGCTATGGCCGGATAATCAGACCACTGATTTTGCATTCTCGGATTGCCTGGAATATCATACAAATACCACTCATCTAAAGGATTATTGGTCGAAGAAAACCCAACTACCATTTTACTGTCAGCAGAATCTCTACCGCTAATAAAAGTAAATATAAATCGGTCATGGTTTGAGTCGTACAACAACTTAGGATCAAAAGGAGAGAAGGTTCCATTGCCATTGTGCATTGATGAAAATTGTCCGAACGTGAAAGTATTACTACTGATACCAAAACCCTTAAACATTGAGGTGTCTGCATTTAAATCGTGAGCATAAATTTTACTATTCACAGCGGTGAGCAAGATGCCATCATTTGATACCGCTAGAGTATTGTCAAGAGGCTGACCGTCTCCTACTACCGGATAAGCCGTATCTAAATGTGAAATATAGGGGCGCAAAACATCAAATCCCCACTCAAGTACTGGCAGTTGTTGAGTAGAAGTGCTTTCACTTGCTTTTAGCTTTCTTTGTAAGGCTTTTTGTTTTTTCTTTTGGATGTTTAAAAAACTGTGGTAAGATGTTCCGCCAACCTTCGGAGCTTCTTTTACTGAACTGACCCAAAAGGTATCGACCTGAAGGGGATTAAACACTGCTGATCGAGTGATCAAAATGCTTTTTTTTGTCGCTTGACCCAATGCTGCATGCGCATGCAAGAGAAACAGAAAAATCAATACTTTTTGTTGCATGTAATCAAAGGTACAAAGATTTTTTGGGTGGATTTTTTGCAAGTAAGCGCATTTAGTCTCTAAACAAAGTCACCGTTCCCATTCTTGAATAATCTTGGGTGCCGATAGCTTTGAGTATGTAATAATAAGTGCCTTCAGGTACAGGACTACCACTCTGAGAGGTTCCATTCCAAATAATTTTTGAAGACTCACTCACAAAAAGCACTTCTCCCCAACGATTTCTTATCACTAGCTCATACATGCCAATACCACTTGTTGGAATGGTAAAATAATCATTGTATCCATCTCCATTAGGACTAAACACATTTGGTATATAAATAGACTCTTCAACTACAATAACCATGCTATCAGCAGCAATACATCCAACCGAATTGGCAACTGTTAAGACAACTAAAAACGAATCTGAAGATTCATAAATGTGTGTTGGGCTTGTCAAATTGCTAGAGAATCCATCCCCAAAGTCCCACTGCCAAGAAACAATGTCTAGGTAACTTGAATCTGAAAACTTAATCTCATCTAAAAACAATCCGCGCGGCAAGGTATCAAACTGCGCAGTAGGGCTCTCAAAGACAGCTACATCAACAAATGTACTTTGATCAACTGTACTGCATCCATCATTGCTAGTCACAGTCACAAACATAGAATAAGTTGTGTCTGTCATCGCCACTGAAGTTGAAGCACTCGTCGCTCCATTACTCCATTGATAAGATGCTGGCAGATTTGAGCTCACTGAGAAATTTGCTTGCGCTCCATCACATAAAATACTGTCGGCCTGTAGTTCAATTTCAGGAGAAGGATTCACCTGTAAGTCAATCGTATCAGAGGCCATGCATCTTGCATTGCTAATTTGCACCCATACACTGGTATCAGAAACGGGCACTAAGACAATGCTGTCTGTTTGCTCAGCAGTGCTCCACAAGATTTGATCAATACTTCCGTTTGAGCTCACCCACAAATCAAGCGAATCATTGCCACAGTAAAACCCTGCAGGTGGCAAGACTGTAATAGATAAATTCAAGTTATATACCGCATCAATCATCAGAGAATCTCTCACAACACATCCATTGGCATCGCTCACTTCAATGAATTGATAGGCTCCTCCTATTAAATTGGTATTGGTCAGATTTGTAGTGGAGTCAGTCAGCCACAAAGCCTCTAAACTACCTGTTCCGCCTGAGAAAGATACTGAAGCTTGACCATTTTCTAATCCACAATCTTCATCAGCGTCTTTTGTAAGATTCACTGTAATCTGATCAGGATTATCTACTTGAGCTGAGATTGAAAAAGTACAATCATTGGTATCGCTAATGGTAACAATATAGACTCCAGAGGCTAGTCCGTTTGCAAAAGCATTGTTTAAGGTACTGTCATGAGACCAGTTGTAATCATAGCCTGGTGTTCCTCCCGTAGGAACCACAAACATAGTACCATCACTAGCTCCAAAACAATTGGTTTCTATTGTAAAAGGCAGGGCATTGAGTATCGGGGGTTGATTGACAACGATTGAGGTAATTGAATCTTGACACCCCAAATCATCTGTCACAGTAAAAGCATAAGTACCTGCAACTAGACTGTCTAAAATTGAATCTGTTTGCCCAACAACAGACCAATTAAATGCATAAGGTGCTTGCCCACCTGAGATATTTGCCTGAATCGCTCCAGTAGCTTCTGAGAAACACAATACATGTGTAACGTTGGTATCTAAAACTAAAAGTGTTGCTTGGCTCACCATAACAGAATCTATCCCTTGACACATCGTTGCTTGATCTGTCACTGTTACAGAGTAATATAGATTAGGCATCAAACCTGTTGCCTGTACAGAGGTTTGTGCATTGCTCCACAAATAAGTGTAAGTTGACATACCTCCTGTGACTTGAGCTGTTGCCGTACCATCATTTGCTCCAAAACAGGTAACATCTGTACTATCAAAATCAATCACCAATGTGGGTGGAGGCCCAACTGTATAAGAGCGCACTACAGGACCACAATTGTTATCATCATCAACACTTACTTGATAGGTACCTTGAGTGAGGCCTGTTATTGAATTAGATGCTGCTGGAACACTCCAATTAAAGGTGTAAGGGCTGGTTCCTCCTTGTACATTTAAATGCACTTCACCTGAACTAGAAGAGATGCAGTTTAGATCTACTATTGAGTCTAATACAGAGATTGAATCAGGCCCAGTTGTGATGTGCGTGTCAAGCATGGTGCACATCTGTGCATCTATCACCTCTAAAACAAAGGTGTCTACGCCTAAGTTTAGCAAGCGCAATGAATCATTAGCTGCCTGAAGTGTATCTGTGACCTCAACCAACAGACCGTTTTCTACAACAAACCATTTGAGTGATTGGTAAGGACGCGTACCCCCTCGAACAACCTTCAAGGCAACTTGTGCGTTTTGATCTCCATAACAATCAATGTCTTGCCAGTACAGTACACTTGACAAAGGCTCTGGAGCTGTAACCTCTACATCAAAGGTTTGCACACATCCGTTAGCATCAGTAATGGTGACTTGATGGGTACCAGAATCTAGCGCGGTAGTTTGAGCTGCGGTCGCTCCGTTATCCCATAAATAAGTATAACTAGGGGTGCCTCCTGTGGCAAACACCTCTACTGTACCTGAAAGACTGTCGGCGCATTGCGGGTGGTTTACTGTCGTTGATGAGGTATCTACTGCTGATGAAGGTTCTGTTAAAACAATGGTATCTAAAAAGGCACACCCGCCATTGTCTGAGATGGTCATGTAAAACGTATCGGCACTCAATCCGCTTAAACTTATGGTGTTTCCTGTTTGACCACCAGCGCTATTCCAATTATAACTGTAAGGCATTGTCCCGCCACTGGGCACTGATGAGACGATTCCGTCTGATCCACCCAAACAAGAAACAGATTGATCTACTTGTAGGTTAGCACGCAAATCGGTTGTGTCTACCTCAAAACTATCTACTTGAATACATCCGTTATCATCGGTTACAGTTAACGTATACCATCCTACATTTAACCCGCCAATAGAGTCTGTAGTTTGAGTTGTTTCCCATAAATATGTGAAGGGAGCTGTTCCGCCAACCACTGAGTCAATGACCAGAGAACCATCAGGACTTGACAAATCACACACTTGATTGCTGTGTGCAAAAATCTCAATAGAATCAGGCCCGGTTGTGATGTGCGTGTCAAGCATGGTGCACATCTGTGCATCTATCACTTCTAAAACAAAGGTGTCTACTCCTAAATTTAACAAGCGCAACGAGTCATTGGCGGCCTGCAGGGTATCTGTTACTTCAACCAACAAACCGTTTTCTACAACAAACCATTTGAGTGATTGGTAAGGACGCGTACCCCCTCGAACAACCTTCAAGGCAACTTGTGCGTTTTGATCTCCATAACAATCAATGTCTTGCCAGTATAGTACACTTGACAAAGGCTCCGGAGCAGTAACCTCTACATCAAAGGTTTGAACGCATCCGTTGGCATCGGTAATGGTGACTTGATGGGTGCCAGAATCTAGCGCGGTAGTTTGAGCTGTGGTCGCTCCGTTATCCCATAAATAAGTATAACCAGGGGTGCCGCCTGTAGCAACCACCTCTACTGTACCTGAAAGACTGTCGGCGCATTGCGGGTGGTTTACTGTTGTTGAAGAGGTATCAAGTGAACTGGGCATACCTACAAAAGCTGAATCATACAACTCACAACCAATATCATCTGTAATAGTCACATAATACATACCCGAATCAAGACCGCTAATCTGACCTGAAGTCGCGGCATTGCTCCACAAATAGCTGTAGACTGGGGTACCACCTGAAACATTTGCTGTTATACTGCCATCGGTAAACCCATTGCAACTCACATCAACAATACCAAGAGCAAGAGCATAATTGTAAGTTGTTGAGTAAATTAAAGTAAATGAAGCTGAATCTTGGCAAGCACCAGCATCAGTCACAGTAACTGAATAGGTACCCGTATCTAAGCCTCCTATAGAATCAGTGGCAGCACCTGTAGACCAAAGATATGTAAGCCCCCCATTTAACCCTGAAGCTTGCAAAACAATATACCCATCATTTACACCTTGACAAGAAACATCGACTAAAGGGTTTGCAATTATTGAAATTCTAGGGTCTGCTAAATAAAACTCGTGCTCTTTTGTACAACCCGCATTATCTGAAACTGTTACAGTGTAAAAGCCTGTATCTTTTGATGACACTGAATTTGTTGTCTCTCCTGAGCTCCAAGCATAACTGTAGGGTGGAGTTCCGCCTAAAGCTGTTACCGAGAGCGCTCCATCCATAGCATCAGCGCACGTGATGTTTGTAGTGTCTGGCGTGATATCAAAATTTGACAAGTCATTTATTGTGAAGACCGTATCTTTTTGACAGCCATTCGCATCGGTAATGGTTAAGGTAAAGTTGCCTGCAATAGCTGTTGTCATAGAATTTGTTGTTGAGCCGTTTGACCAGGCATACGTGTAGGGTGCAGTACCATTTGAAGCAGTAATACTTACTGAGCCTGAAGCAGTGCAAGTAATGTCAGTGATTGTAGCAGTAATAGATATTGGCAAAGGCTCTGAAACTGTAAAAGTATCTTTATGTTGACAAGCTTGAGCATCGGTCACCGTAAGATAATAATCTTGAGCTGACAAATCATAAATTGAATCAAGCGTTGATCCGTTAGACCAATTAAAACTGTAGGGTGCAAATCCACCTGAGGTTTGTAACAAAATACTACCATCAGCACTATCAGCACATAAAACATCATTTATAAAAGCTGTTGTTTCAATGGGCGTGTTTTCATCAGCATTTAATTGAACTTCAAACAAGGCTGCACGGGTAAAACTACTTGCCGAACTATGATTTACAAGCGCGCAAACCTTGATTTTTTCTAATGACTTATTGATATAAGGTGATAGATCAATTGTTGTTTGACGAAGAGTTGATGTACTAGGCGCTGTTGCATCTTGCCAAATCTCAATATAATTTGCAGAAGCAACAGGATCTTCAATCATTACAAAAATCTTTGCTGTATCAACTGTAGGGCTTGAAAAATTAAAAAGGCTGTACTCTAGGTAAAGTTCAGGGTTTAAATGAGCTGCATAATCTAAATAAGGTGTTTCAATACAAGCGAGATTTCGACCCTGAATTGAACTAGACCCCTGAATTCTAAACCCTTGTGATCCACCCCAAGAAAAATCTGATGAATCTAAAGTACTCTGAATCCAAATACCTGTAGAAGTTGAACTAAACACAGTTGTGTCGCTAAAGTCATCAAAGCCTAAGCCAAAACTTGAAGGAGAATTATACTGTACATTACTCGGCGAAACAGGTGCTGCATCAATTTTTGCACTAAGTATTTGAACATAATTTGAACTACCATCATTGTTTTGAATATTACCCACAATTCTCAAGCGCCCAAGCCCTTGCGAGTAAAATGATAAATCATAAATTCTTGTTTCTGGGCTAGCACCTTGCCCTGTATTGTCTATGGCTACATCAATCCAATTGCCTGAATTAAAAGGCACTTCTGCCTGAAGAGTCATCGAAGCCAAGTTATTGGCACCGTGCCACATTGCATAGGTTAACTCAATGTTAGGATAATTATAATTTGTAAAATCAATACATGGTGATTCTAAAATTGCCGTAAAGTTTAACCCCGCAGTAGTATTGCTTAAATTAGCTCTGGTTGAAGTCAAGACAAAATCTGCATTATCAACTGTACCCTGCTGCCAATTACCAATACTACTGTTATTGAACGACTGTTGATCAGGCAAAATAAAAATTGAACCTGCCCCACAAGAAACAACAGAATCTCTGAACGGAATAGGTGATATTGTATATTGCTCAATGGTATTGCAACCGAAAGAAGCATCTGATACTGTTACTGTATATGTTCCTGTGCTTATTGAAGAAATTGACGAACTGGTTGCCCCATTGCTCCAATTGTAAGTGTAAGAGCCTGATCCACCGAAAGGATCTAAAGCAATTGACCCATCAGCATCTTGCCAGCATGTTAACGTATCAACAACCGCATCAACCCGCATAATTTTTAAACAAAAGGTTTTAGAAGATGTATTGTAATAATCACAAGCAGAATCGTTATCGGTTACATTTACAGTGAAACAAGCAAAAGAATCTAAGGTTTCTGATGAAGGCGTCCAATTAAATTGTGCATAAGCATCAGGCGTGTTTTGATCAACTACATTTACACTTGCTCCTTGAGGTAAGTTTAAAAAACTCATTTGAATGGGATCACCGTCAATATCATCTGTCTCAATGTCAAAAGAAAATGGTGTACCACCACAAGACTCTCTTAAATTAGCAGCAACATCATTAATCGTCGGAGGATTATTGGCACAAGCAAATCCTTTAATTTGAATGTCACGCACAACTGATCCGACTAAAACATCATTTCTATATTCACTCACTTTAACTGCCATGACACTGGTCTCAACCATGGTAGGAGAAATACAAAAGTTTCCTGTAATACTATCAATCACAATAGAGTCATCAGAACAAAAAGGCTTTGCCCCAGAAGGCGATCCGCCCATAGGGCAAGAAGCAATCCAGGGCACATCTACCAATTCACTTAAGGTGTTTTCTTGCATGTACACTCCGATGTTATAGTCAATATGATCTTGAGGTTCTACAATTTCATAGACCAACCTATCTCCGTCAATATCAAAAGCGGCATGATTGAAACACAGTTCTGTTCCAGCACAAACAATGCCTAAAGGAAGGTTTCCAAAAACAGGAGAGTTATTGCAGCCCACCGAAGCTGTGTTGTTTACTAAAGCAGAAATACAGGTCGCAGCTGGATCTGTTACCGTAGCATCAAGCGTAGTAATTCCAAAGTTTCTCGAATGATCACAAACCGTCAAATGCCAATCATCTGCTTGTGCTGGTAAAGTAATAATTCCTCTGTAAACATATAAATCGTAGCCATCTAAAAAGCTAGTTGTATCAGAACACTTTGAGTTTTTACCTAAACAAGCTGGTGTAATATCAATCGCCACCTCTCCAGAAACAGAATCAATTCGTTCTGTAAAAACCTCTGATAAAGAGGCAGACTCAATGGTCAAGGTAAAATACTCTCGACCAGGAATAGAAAACTGAGCATCTCCATTTTCATCAACATAAGTTTCACATGAAAGCACCTGAGTGATGGTTACCTCATACTGATTGTTACCCAAACATTTATAAGTGATATCCATACTTGCAGAGTGTGAAGCAAGCAATTGCATGCTGCTCACAAAAGCAAATAGAAATAAAAATAGCTTTTTGATGTGCTTTAAGTAAAGCATAAACCTTGTTACGTATTTAATTCATATTTAGTTACAGTCAACTAATCAACATAGCTCACAACACTTTACAAGATAACGAATTGATTGAAATTAAGGTTGCCCAAAGCATAGAAAGTCTCTAACTTTGAATTCTAGTTTTTTGTATGCTCATTGTCAACGCCATATCGATCTATTTTTCAGGAATTTCTCTGCTTGAGAACATCTCTTTCAACCTCAACGAGAAGCATAAAGTGGGCTTAATTGGCAAAAATGGTGTAGGCAAATCAACCATCTTAAAAGCCTTAGCAGGTCAAATCACTCCTCAAAACGGTAAAATCGTATTAGAAAAGGGCAAGACCATGGGCTATTTGCCTCAAGAAATTTTCAATGACTCAGATCTTTCAATTGTTGAAGAGGTCAAATCTGTTTTTAAGGCTTCTGATGAATTGCAACAACAAATTGATGCGCTCACCAAAGAAATTGAGAGTCGCACAGACTATGAATCTGAGAGTTATTTAAAACTTACTGAAGAGCTTTCAGAAAAAGCTTCTAAACTGGGTTTTTTAGATGAGAATAAAAAAGAAGGAGAGGTCGAGAAAATCTTAAAAGGATTGGGTTTTAAACAAGAAGATTTCACCAAGCCTTTGCAAGCTTTTTCGGGTGGATGGCAAATGCGCGTTGAACTCTCTAAGATTTTAATTCAAGATCCTGATATTTTATTGTTGGATGAGCCCACCAACCATTTAGACATTGAATCGATCATCTGGCTAGAAAACTACCTAAAAGACTTTAGTGGAGCGATTATTATGATCTCACATGACCGACAATTTTTAGACAACATCACCAACCGCACCATCGAAATTGTCAACAAAAAAATTTACGATCAACCGCACCCCTACTCAAAATTCATGCTGATTCGCGAAGAACGCATCGCACAACAATTGGCGGCCAAGAAAAATCAAGACAAATACATCGCCCAACAAGAGCGCTTCAT
This sequence comes from Flavobacteriales bacterium, assembly GCA_020631045.1. Taxonomy (GTDB): domain Bacteria; phylum Bacteroidota; class Bacteroidia; order Flavobacteriales_G; family JALEGO01; genus JAHDHZ01. The sequence goes on from JAHDHZ010000029.1 coordinate 12,976, forward strand.
CGAGCGTTTTAAGGCAAAAAACACCAAGGCTAAACAAGCTGCATCTAAACAAAAAGCCTTAGACAAAATTGAGCGCGTAGAGGTCGACCAGACCGATGATAATTTAATTCAGTTTCGGTTTCCGCCAGCTCCTAGATCGGGTGATGTAGTACTTAAAGGAACTGCGCTTTCAAAAGCTTATGATCAAAAACAAGTGCTCAAAGAAGTGGCTTTTTTAATTGAGCGCGGAGAAAAAGTAGCCTTTGTAGGACAAAACGGTCAAGGCAAATCAACGCTTGTTAAAATGATCATGCAAGAGGTTGACTTTCAGGGCGAGGTAAAAATCGGACACAATGTAGAGGTGGGCTATTATGCCCAGCAGCAAGAAAAGGAATTAGATCCTGAAAAAACGATCATTCAAACCATAGAGGCTGTAGCGAAAGACGAATGGACAAAAGAGCATAAAAAGCGTGGGCTTTTGGGTGCATTTTTGTTTGGCGAGAA
>JAHDHZ010000029.1:13558-32131 GCA_020631045.1 Flavobacteriales bacterium
AAATCGCCAAAGACGGTTCAAACCAAGATCTTTTTTTCAAGCATGCAGCACTTCAAAAATCAATAGATTTAGCCATGCAAGAATGGGAACATGCAAGTGAAGAATACGACACCTTAAATGCTTAATATATGCTGTTGACAAACATCAAACAATTGGTTGGCGTTTTACCCAAAGGCATCAAAAAGCTTGAGGGAGCGCATATGAACAATCTTGAGATCATTGAAAATGCTTTTTTGAGTATCAAAGAGGGTAAGATTCATGATTTTGGCCCTATGTCATCTGCACCTAAAAGTAGTGATCAAGTCATTGATTGTGCTGACAAGGTTGTTCTACCCACATTTTGCGATTCACACACCCATTTGGTTTTTGCCAAGACCCGAGAAAAAGAATTTGTGATGCGCATCAAAGGCAAGAGCTATGAAGAAATTGCAAAAGCAGGCGGAGGCATCTTAAACTCAGCTAAAGTCTTACAAGAAACCCCAGAAGACGCTCTTTTTGAATCTGCTCAAAAACGCCTGCATGAAGTCATTAATATGGGCACTGGCGCCATTGAAATCAAAAGTGGATATGGCCTTACCTTAGATGCCGAACTTAAAATGTTGCGTGTAATCAAACGCTTAAAGGAAAGCAGCTCCATCCCCATCAAAGCTACGTTCTTAGGCGCCCACGCACTACCCTTTACTTACAAAAACAACCGAGCAGCTTACATAGACCTGATCATTGATGAAATGCTACCTAAAATCAAAGCGCAAAACCTAGCAGATTACATCGATGTGTTCTGCGATCAAGGATTTTTCACTCCACAAGAAACTGAAAAGCTACTCTTAGCAGGTGAAAAATCTGGTTTAAAAGGTAAAATCCATGCCAACGAACTGGGCTTCTCAGGAGGCATTGAAGTAGCTGCAAAGCTAAACGCCCTTTCTGCAGACCATCTTGAATGTACAGGCCCATCTCAAATCGAGGCGCTAAAGAATAGCCAAACCATGCCCACCCTACTACCCTCAACCGCCTTTTTTCTCGGATTACATTACCCCCCAGCAAGAACCATGATCGATGCTGGTTTGCCCATCGCCTTAGCTTCAGACTATAATCCAGGCTCTTCTCCTTCAGGCAACATGTGCTTTATCAACAGTTTGGCTTGTACCAAAATGAACATGACTCCTACTGAAAGTATAAATGCTTCAACTATGAACAGTGCCTATGCCATGCAATTAGAAGACCAATTGGGTAGCATTACAAAAGGTAAACTGGCCAATTTGATCATTACTGAGCAAATTGGAGGGTTCGAAAACTTGTCTTATGGATTTGGCAGACCACAGATTGAGCAGGTGTTAATTAAGGGAAAACCTTTTATTTTGTAAAGTTATTGCTCTAAAAAATCATTAAACAATTTTTTTAAGCCTTCAAACTTCATGTTTGACAGCGCAAAAAAAATTGTTTAATGATTTTTTAGTTAAGTTCTTCTTTAGGGAAAACACCATTTCCCACCCCACAATTAAGTTACAAAACCAAACACTTAAAAACGTTTTTCAAACGTTTATTTACGTTTAACGCACGTCTATAGTGTACATCTTGGAGCACTTAAAATACGGTTCAAATTTCTATGTTCTTATAATGAAGCCTTTGCATTCCACACCTCATACCCTCCATCTTGCACCCCTCTATCTTTAGGTACCTTCCTCAATGGTTCACATAGCTTTAAACTATCTCTTAACTCTTGAGGTAATTTTTGGTATAATTCAGTACCCTTGGTCTTCCACTGCAGCATTTCATCACTTACTTTCTTTTTCACCACAGCTGGGTTACCCACCACCAAACTTCTTTTGTCAATCACTGATCCTGTTTTGATAAAACTCAAGGCTCCTACAATACATTCATCTCCCAGTTCTACCTTGTCCATCACCACAGCATTCATACCTACCAAACAATTCTTGCCAATGTTTGCTCCATGAATGATCGCTCCATGACCGATATGGGCTCCTGCTCTTAAATAAACGGTCACTCCGGGAAACATATGCACCACACAATTTTCTTGCACATTGCATCCATCCTCAATTACAATTTGCCCCCAATCTCCTCGAATGGCAGCACTAGGTCCGATGTAAACATCTTTACCAATAATTACATTACCGATAATTGTTGCGGTTGGATGTACATAAGCAGAAGCGTCTATTACAGGTCTATATCCATCAAATTCATAAATGTTCATAGGCTCCCAATTTGGTTAAATCGACGTGAGTTACCCCTTGTTGATCAATTGTATAAATGTCTTTAAACTTCGCATCGACGACTAATTCATCAATTTTAAAAGAAGTTCTTGCATTTATAGGCTGATTGTAAGTGTCATCAAAGCCTACAATTTGTACTAAAACCTCAGCTTTTATTTCTTTGAGTTGTTCGATCGTATACTCTTTGAAGATACTCTCTTCGTTGATTGGATGCACAATGGTCCAAGAGGTGGGTAAAAAATTGATTTTTCTCAGCTCTAGGTCTAAGTAATAATAATGTCTTAAGCGATCATTTTTTTTTGGATCAATCATTGAGATTAACACTTTTGCCTCAACATTGATCATTTGGGTGTTTCTAGCATTTGCTAAACGAAACATCAATGCCTTGCCTTTTTTATAAGGCGCAATAATGGCATGCTCACTAAAAATAATATGCGCTACTGGCCTAGAATATCTACCATAAGTAATTCCTGAGGCAAGAGCCAGCCCTATTACGCCCATAAAGGCCTGAATAGAAGAAATAAATCCCGCACCAATACTGTCCGGAGAAATTTTTCCGTAGCCTACAGTGGTCAGTGTTTGTACACTAAAAAAGAGCAATTGACAAAACTTCTCAAAAGCATTCTCGTATTCTAAACCTGTAAAGTCATGACTTTCAAAAAGAAAATAGTAGAGCGCTGAGAAAAATACATTGATACAAAAAAAACTTACAATTAAAAACACAATGTACTTGCGCCAGCTCATTTCAATTAAGAACTGATATATATTTAGGTTTAGATTTCTAGGTGCTCCTGTTTTTTTAACATTGAATGTTCCGTCTTGATTAAGCAGTCGTTCTCCTTGAATGTTAGGGTTTGTTCCTAAGCCTGTGGTTTTAACCTCAATTTGCTTTAAAATGTCTTTTACTGCCATTCAAAACAAACATAGATCAATTTCTCTTGATAAAAGAATAGCAATCTGAATATTTGAAGCTTATTGAAGAGCTAAAATTCAGAAGTGATTTAACCGGTTTCTAAAATTAATTTTTGGTTGAACGCTCATAAGAGAATCCTCCTTGGCCTCCTTGACCTCCTGAAGCCCAGCTTAAAAACTTAATATCAATATAAATGTTATCAGAAATTAAGTGAACAACCATATCAACACCCACGGCACTTGGCGGACCTTCTAGAGAATCTGACACAGCTGTTTCCCAGTCATTAAATGTTAAAGATCCTAGATTAGAGGTCGTTCCAATAGCCCATTCTGTATCAACAGGACTTTCAAAATCTTCATACTGAGATTCTACGGCAATGTTAAAAATTCCTTGATTGCTCGCCCTGGTGATTGCCACGGCATTTGTAATATTATCTTGATTTTCTGGCAATGTCCAATCTGCACCATCAATTTTTGTGAAAATTATTTTCGAGCCTTGCCATACTGAATTAGGATTAATACTAGCATTGGAATCATCTAAATCTGATGAGTTTTCAACATATCCTTCTGGTTGATCACAAGCTGACTGAGACACATTGAGGTCTCCAAAGCCATCAGCATCTGAATCTTTATACCAAACTTTCTCATCACACTTACATGCATTTAGTGAAAGGATGGCAAATAAAAAAAGGGTTTGTTTCGTTAAGTATGTGATTTTATTCATGGTTATTTTATTTACTTACACAAAAGTACTTCTTTTTCTGAAGCCGATGGCTGTTTATGAATTTGATTTTGAAACACATATATTTGTCAAAAAAATACAAACAATGATTACTCGAATTTGCTGCTTTTCTCTTTTAATTGCTTTTTTTGCTTGTTCTAACCAATCTGCCGGGGTTCAAGACCAATCTGGAATACAACATTTAGGTGAAAAATTTGACGCTCAAAATGTCTTTGATGTTGAAAAATTTGTCAAACACATTGAGAAAAAGGGAGGTGCTGAAAACATTCAATTGAAAGCTAAGATCAACAGCTGTTGTCAAAAAAAGGGTTGTTGGATGAACGTCGATCTTCAAAATGGCGAAGAGATGATGGTGCGCTTTAAAGATTACGGCTTTTTTGTTCCCTTAAATTCAGCTCAAAGTTGGGTAGTGATGCGCGGTGACGCTTACATTGACACTGTCAGTGTTGAAGACTTAAGACATTATGCTCAAGATGGTGGAGCGAGTAGTGAGGAGATTGAAAAAATTACAGAGCCAGAAATTAAGCTCTCGTTCTTAGCAAACGGTCTTCAACTACTTCCCTAATCGAATCAATCGAAAGCCCAGGTTGTAGGTCGATCCTGCCCCTACGCTCTTTCCTAAAATAAACTTTGTAGTTGAGGCTTCAACCTCTAAAAAGTTCGGAATAATTTGATATTTCAATCCAACTCCATTCTGAACGAAATAAGAAGAAATAATTGGATCATTCCCTAAGTTTGGCCAATACTCAGCCTGCAGATAAACTGTGATTCTGGGTGTTGCAAAATAGCTCAAAAAAGCTGATACTGGGGTTGAAACAAAACTTGAAGAAGCCGGATCTGCTGCAAAATACACCCAAGGAGAGACCTGAGTAAAAATCTGAAAGTTACTACCAATCATAAAATCGTACATGATTTGGGTAATCCACAAATACGCATCATTGCTCAAATAAGTCGTATTTAAGCCCCTACTTTCCATATTCTCTTGGGTCGGAAACAAGAAGGTACTTTGTACAGCCAAATGCCCCAATTTGTTAAACGGAATAAACTTAACCTTAGGTCCAATTCCTGTAATGCCTGATCTTGAAATGCTATCGTTTGTAAATTTCAAGACCTCAAAAGGCGAATCATTTATACCATTGTTTCTCGATGCTTTATACCAAAAATCAAAACCTACATTGATTTTAGGATTAATGCCGTAGGTAAACTGATGAATAGATGAGAAGAAATTACTTCTTTCATTGAGATCTCCCAGCACACCGATGTCGCTGTATCCACTAGTCTGTGTGTAAGTAGCATTGAAAAATTTATATTCCCACCCACCACGATCTAGAAGTGTAGACTGAGTAAAGCTTTGCAAAGATTTTGCAGGCGCATCTTGGTCATTCTGAAAGGCGTTTTTCTGATCGTTTAAGGTCCAATCATAACTCTTGTAAGTGACTTTGGAGTCTTTCGCAATTTTATCTGTTTTGTACAGATTAATAAAATCAAGCACTGATGAACCCTTATCAGGCACTAAAAAATCATTTTTGTACCACTCAAATATCTTTGATATGTTGGCTGAATTCTTCTCTGAGTTGTATGAAATAAAGTCATTGTCATTCACCGCCTTCATGGTTGCAAAATCAAGCAATTCATTTACATTATTCTCTGTAAACAAAGCACTTTGAATCGGAGGGCAACTCTTTGCTGCACAAACCAAGGCAAAATGCAAACGCGCATCATTGAATTCTTGCAATCCAGCTTTTTCAATCTGATTCAAACTTGATTTCTCACCATATAACTCATGAGATTTCTTGTCAAAAAACGAAGTAATGCCTTGTGGTGAAGAAACCGGATAATGTTCAGCAATAGATTCAATCACAAGGGCATTGTATGCATTGATGAAAAATGCTTTTTGTTGATCTAATCCAACCAAATCAGTTTTGCGAACTGCTTTTAAATACTTTTGCAAATCAGCTCGCTTAGACCAGGTCTTTACTCCTTGGTAATTCACGCTACCCTCTTTCACATAATTTGACAGCAATTCTGTGTACATAGCATTGAAATTATCTAATGCATTCTGAGAGAAAAGGGTCAAATTCAATAAACATATTGTCGCAAACAATGAAAGTCTTCTAAGCATAATCAATTTTTAATGTGGCACAAAACTAACTTTATTTTGATCAAAATAAGCCTCAGTCTTGTTTGATGGTGCATATTAAGCTATATTTAATATGTAAAAGTGATCCATTTAATGCATAAAAAGACCTTTTTAATTCACACTTACCTCTTTTTAATTGCCTCATCGCTTGGTGCTCAACAGTCGTTTGATCAAATGGTGAATAAACTCTTATCACATTCAGTGAAAGAAATCAAAACTGAAGATGTTTCTTCTTTTAAAAAGAGCGTACTGTTAGACGCTAGAGAGCAATCTGAATACAATGTGAGCCATTTAAAAAATGCGCGCTATGTAGGGTACAAAAAATTTGACACCAACTGTTTAGTAGGTCTTGAAAAAACAGATACCATTGTGGTGTATTGTTCTGTTGGATACAGAAGTGAAAAGATTGCTGAAAAACTTGAGAAAATGGGCTATAAAAATGTTTATAATTTGCGTGGAGGAATTTTTGATTGGTCAAACAAAGGATACAGTCTTTACAATGCACTAGGACCGACCTCAAAAGTGCATCCATACGACAACAATTGGGGCAAATGGGTCACTAAGGCTTATAAATCATATGAATGAGGTACATTGATGCTTTTTTGGGTGGATATTCTGGGTATTTTAACTACTTAATCTCTGAGGTTACTCAGCCACACTGGTACAATTATTTTTATTGGCTGATTGGCGTTTCTTTGTTTGTTTTCATACTTGAAATTTGTTTTCCTTGGCGTAAAAATCAGGGTGTTTTTCGCAAAGACTTCTTTTTAGATCTCTTTTACATGTTCTTCAACTTTTTTCTATTCTCACTGATCATTTATAATGCGCTCTCTGAGGTGGTTGTTTTGGCTTTTCACGACTTTCTTGCCTTTTTTGGAATTAAAAATTTAGTTGCCATCAAGGTTGGCCAATTAAGTACACCACTACAATTATTCATTTTATTCATCATCAGGGATTTTACTCATTTTAACATTCACCGATTACTGCATAAAGTACCTTTTTTGTGGAACTACCACAAAGTACATCATTCTGTCAAACAAATGGGTTTTGCCGCACATCTGAGGTATCACTGGGCTGAAAATATTTTTTACAAAACTCTTGAGTATATCCCTTTGGCTATGGTTGGATTTGGCATTGATGATTTTTTTATAGTGCACATCTTTACACTTTTCATTGGGCATTTGAATCATGCAAATATTTATCTGCCCTTAGGGCCTTTTAAATACATTTTCAACTCTCCTCAAATGCACATTTGGCACCATGCTAAAGCTTTACCAAAAGATAGATATGGCGTAAATTTTGGGCTTACTCTAAGTATTTGGGATTATCTTTTTAAGACGAATTACATTCCCAAAAATGGTAGAGATACTGTTTTAGGTTTCAAAGATGACGAGCACTTTGCCAAAAGTTTCACAGAGCAAGCTTCTCCTTTTTTATAGCTTCTTGTTTAGCCTACAATTGTAGTTTTCAACATTTTTCTTGTGCAAAACCTCTTAATAACTCCCAAATTAAAATCGGCCACAAAGTAGCTTATAATGTTTAAATTTGGCCTTCTTATGGCTAAAACGATCGCAATTGCAAATCAAAAAGGTGGGGTGGGCAAAACAACAACCTCTATCAATCTAGGGGCGGCACTTGGTGCTTTAGAATTCAAAACGCTTATTGTTGATGCTGATCCTCAGGCAAACTCAACTTCTGGTGTTGGCTTTGATCCAAAAAATGTCAAAACGAGCATCTATGAATGTTTAATTGAAGAGGTTAATCCCAAAGACATTATTTTAAATACTGAGAATCCAAACTTAGATTTATTGCCTGCTCACATTGATTTGGTAGGTGCAGAAATTGAAATGATCAATTTGCCCAACAGAGAGCATAAACTCAAGGCAGCTTTGTCTAAGGTTGAGCAAGACTATGATTTTATTTTAATTGATTGCTCCCCTTCACTAGGACTCATTACAGTAAATGGCTTATGTGCCGCTGATTCTGTAATTGTTCCGGTTCAATGTGAATACTTTGCCCTTGAAGGTTTAGGCAAGCTATTAAACACCATCAAAATTGTGCAAACCAAACTTAATACTGAACTGTCTGTTGAAGGCATGTTGTTGACCATGTATGACCAACGCTTACGCCTTGCCAATCAAGTAGTTGAAGAAGTTAAAATGCATTTTCAAGAAATGGTTTTTAATACAATTATTAGCCGCAATACCAAATTGAGTGAAGCTCCAGGTCACGGTCAAACCATCATCATGTATGATGCCACAAGCAACGGAGCAACCAATTACTTGAATTTAGCTAGAGAAATTTTGCACAAAAACAAAATGACTAAAATCTCTGATGATCAGAGAAGCATTGCTTAATCTATAGGCAAAAGCATTTATATTTGCATGTTATGAGTAAGAAAAGACCAGCATTAGGAAAAGGATTGAGTGCTTTATTGCAAAACGCTGAAACCGATATTACTACCAAAACTTCAATCAATGCTAAAGATCAAAAACTAGCTGATCACATTTCAAAAGTAACCATTGCTCAAATTGAGGTAAACCCTTTTCAACCTAGAACTGAGTTTATCAAACAAGACTTAGAAGAGCTTGCCGAATCCATCAAAATTCACGGCATCATACAACCCATTACTGTCAGAAAAATGGGCTATGACAAATACCAACTCATTTCAGGTGAGCGTCGCTTGAGAGCTTCAAAATTAGCAGGACTAAAAGAAATACCCGCCTACATTCGAATTGCAGATGACCAAGCCATGCTTGAGATGGCCTTGATTGAAAATGTGCAACGCAGTGAGCTTGATGCCATGGAAGTTGCCTTTTCTTTAAAGCGCCTTCAAGATGAATGCAAAATTACTCAAGAAGAATTGGGTCAACGCGTTTCAAAAAACCGTTCTACCATTGCCAATTACTTGAGGCTATTGAAATTACCAAATCAAGTACAAATTGCCATTCGAAAGCGATTGATCTCAATGGGGCATGCTAGAGCAATTGCAGGGTTTGAAACTGAAAAAAAACAGCTCTGGGCGCTTGAAAAAACCATCAAAGAAAAGTTATCTGTTCGCGCTATTGAGAAGTTATTAAACACTGAGAACACCCCTAAAAAAACAGCTTCAGAAAAAAAAGCCATTGCTATTGGCCAAACCAAACACTATTATGCTGCTGATAAAATGGCTGACAAGCTCGATGCAAAAGTACAGGTTAAATCTTCAAGTTCTGGCAAAGGCAGTTTGGTCATTCACTTTAAAGACGACAAAGACTTTTTACGCATCTCAAAACTTCTTGGCATCAAATAATGCCTTTGATTCAAAATAGCTTTCTACTGATTTTTGCTCTTGTTTGCCTCGGCTCAACATATGCTCAAAATGACAGTCTTATAGCTTTAGATTCAAATGCTCTTGAACTTCAAAGTGACTCTGTATTACAGGCTAAACAAAAAACACATTCTCCTTTAAAAGCTACATTGTTTTCTACCTTTGTTCCGGGTCTGGGGCAAATTTACAATCGAAAATACTGGAAAGTTCCTATCATTTATGGCGCTATAGGCACTGCCACCTATTTTGCACTCAAGCACAAAGACCAGTACGAACTTTACAAAAACGCCTACATTGCCAGATTTGATCAAGACGCCACAAACGATTCTTTTTTAGATACCAATACTACAACACTAAACGACCTACAAAGCCAAACTCGATCAAATATGGAGCGCATGTATGTCTTGGCAGGCGTACTTTATTTATTAAACATCATCGATGCTTGTGTCGATGCACATCTATTTCACTTTGATGTCTCTGATGATCTAAGCATGCATGTTGGGCCTGAGTTTTACGATCCCAGAAAAGGCCTTGCTCCCAATGTAAATAACCTACTAAGCCTTAGTATTAAACTATGAAAATTGCTCTTTTAGGATACGGAAAAATGGGCAAAGCAATCGAGCAGATTGCTTTAGAAAGAGGTCATGAAATTGTCTTAAAAATTGGCTCGTCAAACAAAGCACTTATTACATCTATCAAAGCAGATGTTGCCATTGATTTTTCACTCCCCAGTACGGTTGTAGAGAACATCAAACACTGCTTTAATCAAGACATACCTATTGTTGTGGGCACTACTGGGTGGAATGACGCTTTAAAAGAAATTGATACTTTGTGCCACTCAAAAAAACAAAGCTTGTTATACGCCTCAAACTTTAGCATTGGGGTCAACTTGTTTTTTGAGATGAACAAAAAATTGGCTGAACTGATGAATCATTTTGAGCAATACGATGTGTCTATCAATGAGACGCACCACACAGAAAAGTTAGATGCCCCGAGCGGAACAGCCTTGAGTCTTGCTGGTCAAATCACTACAAAAATAAAGCGCAAAACAAAAGAGAACCTTAACATTTTTTCACACCGAAAAACCAACGTAATTGGCGATCATTTGATAACTTACACTTCAGAAATTGATCAAATTGAGTTGAATCACAAAGCCAAAAATCGTAAAGGATTTGCCCAAGGAGCTGTCTTGGCTGCCGAATGGTTAATCGACAAAAAAGGTCTATTTACCATGACAGATATGTTAAACCTTTGATAAAAACATCATGAACTTATTACTACTAGTCAACATCATTTTCTACATCTCAAGCTGCATTGGCTTGTATGGCATTTTTAAAAAATCTTCGATCAATCCATCTCTTGCATTTGTTCCTGTTTTAAATTATTTAAAATGGCTTAAATTGCTTGAAAAACCCTGGTGGTGGATTTTTATTTTCATTTTTCCTGGTGTTAATTTTTTGATGTTTTCGGTACTTGTATATTGCACTAGTATTTATTTTAATAGAAGATCTATGGCAGATGTAGCAATGGCTTGCTTTTTGCCCTTTATCGCAATTATTCGCTTGGGTTTTGATGCCAACAGCACATTGGTAGGCTATCCAACTACTAAAGAGAAAAACATTGTCAAAGAATGGGTAGATGCTCTTGTATTTGCTGTTATTGCCGCAAGTATCATTCGAGGTTATTTTCTTGAAGCATTCACCATTCCGACCTCTTCAATGGAAAAAGATATGCTTATAGGTGATTACTTATTTGTCAGCAAACTACACTATGGTGTAAAAATCCCACAAACACCAGTGGCCTTTCCGTTTGTACACAACAATATGCCTTTTTCTTATGTCCCATCTTACTTAAAAAGCTTAGACATCCCATACACCCGCATGCCCAAATTTACAGACATTCAAAGACACGACAGAGTGGTCTTTAATTTTCCTACTGGAGATACTGCTATTTTAGGATTTACCCCTCAAACATCAGAGCTTCAAGGGCACAACTACTATCAAATGGTCAGAGATCAAGCATTTAATTTATACCAAATTGAGCATCAAAAAATTCCAGGCAACACCTCTCCTTTAGACGACAGCCTTTACATGAATCAAGTGGTTGAATACGAACAAAAAGCACGAAAACTTCTTTTAGAAGATCACAATTATACCTACGTAGACTACAACAGAGGTAATTTTGGCATGATCAACACTTCAGGGTTTGCTTTAAGGCCCATTGATAGAAAAGAAAATTACATCAAAAGATGTGTGGCCTTACCTGGTGATGTGCTTGAATTGAAAGACGGTATTTTACACATCAATGGTGCTGTGAATGAAATCGAACACACTCAACACAATTATTTAATACAATTCAATCGAAATATTTACAAAAAAGAGCGCCTTGATTTTAAAAAGCGCTTTGACATCAATACAGCTGACTTAAACCAAATCAGCGAAAATGCTGCATACATTGTAAACATGAGCGATGATGTATTTCAAGAAATGGAGTTGTTTTTCTCTGCCAACAACAACACTAAAAACAAAGGCTTAAACATTATTTCTGCTCAAAAAATGAATTATACAAAAGAGCAAAAAATCAATCCCAGGAGAGAAATCTATCCAAACCACCCCTCATTTAATTGGACGGTTGACAACTTCGGACCTCTTTGGATGCCAAAAGCGGGTGAAAGTATTGAACTGAATGATTCAACCTATACGCTTTACAAGCGTTGTATTCAAGATTACGAGCACAATAAAATTGAGAAACGCAATGATGGATTTTACATCAACGATCAAAAAACAGAGGCCTACACCTTTAAGCAGGGCTATTACTTTTTAATCGGCGACAACCGCCACAATTCAGCTGATTCACGTTTCTGGGGATTTGTACCACATGATCACATTGTAGGTAAAGCTGTTTTTAGATGGCTCTCATTAGATCCTGAACTTGGATGGTTTGATGGCAAAATACGTTGGAACCGTCTGTTTAGAATTGTGCATGACTAAGCGCTTCAAAGAATGGGCTGTGCCTGTAATCTTGGTTACAGCTTTACTTTTGACCTTTCAATACTTCTTTGCTCTTTATAAGGTACATTCCTACTCTATGCATCCAACGCTTGAACAAGATAGCTGGGTATTGTGTTTAAAACACCCCTCTCATCTTTTAAACAACCAAATTGTCATCTTTGAGTACAAAAGCCACTCAGAAAACCACTCAGAGCTAAAATTTATAAAGCGCATCGCCGCTCAATACTCAGACTGCATTGTGCTCAAAGAAAACGACATACTACTCAACAAGGCTTCTATCAGCAAAAACTATGCGCTGAATTACAAACTTGAGCTCTTCGATTCAGCAGGTTATGATTTTTTTAACGCGTACAACATTGTACATGCTGCCAAGCTCAATGCTTCTGGGAAACACTGGCAAGCAAATCTTACTTTAAAACAGAAAAGGGCCTTAAAAAAGCAGCTTAAGAACATCCACCCAACAGCATTCATTACTCCTAAAAACAAAATCTGTTTAAAGAAAAATGAATTTTATGTACTTGGCGATCAACTTGCTCAATCTTCAGACTCCAGAAAATTTGGCGTGATCAAAAAAAATCAAATCATCAGCAAGGCGCTTTTGAGTTTTAAATATACTGCGCCTTTTTCTTTTCAAATAAAGCAGTTATAATTGCAAGATGCACACCATCGCACCTTACTTTTATTTGGGTCCCATCTCTTATTACAAAAAGCTCATTGAGCGTCAAAGCTTCGCCTTTGACCCCAACGAGCATTTTGTAAAACAATCTTACAGAAACAGGGCCTGCATTTACGGAGCCAACGGCAAACTCAATCTAATCATTCCCATTCAACATCAAGGCGAGAAAAAAACAATGCAACAAGTACGTATTTCTAATGACAGCAGATGGCAAAAAATCCACCTAAAATCAATTCAATCTGCTTACAGAACCTCTGCTTACTTTGAGTTTTTTGAAGATGAATTCTTGCCTTTTTATGAGAAAAAATACGACTTCTTAATTGACTTTACTTTTGAAATGCATCAAAAGGTCTGCGAATTGTTGCAAATAGCCGTTGATAGTTCTGTCACAGAAAAATATATTGACACCTCTGAAATTACATGTGATTTAAGAACTGCTTTTTCTACAAAAAAAAAATTGGCAACAGAACCTGTGAAAGCGTATAGCCAAGTTTTTGAAGAAAAACAAGGCTTCATTGCTGATTTGAGCATTGTTGATTTGTTATTTAACCAAGGACCAAATGCCTTAAGCTTTATAGAATGAATAAACTCAGTTTAGTTCTCTACGGTTTTTTAGCTTGTGCATTTTTATGCCCTGGCTGCAAGTCTATCAAGCTTTCTGGATATGATAAAAAGGGCTTCTACAGCTTAAATGATTCTACCTTAGTGCACTCTGAAACCCAAGCATTGATAGCACCTTTCACAGAAACCCTAGAGAAAGAGATGAATGAGATCATCGCTCAGAACAGTGTGAATATGCCACGCAAAAAAGATGCTCCTGAAAGCCTACTGGGTAATTTCGTGAGCGACTTGGTCTATCAATATGCGCAAGATAAAACCCTTAACATAGATTTTTGTTTGTTAAATTTTGGTGGATTGCGCACCACTCTTCCTAAAGGAACCATTACAAGGGGCAAAATCTATGAGCTGATGCCTTTTGAAAATAATTTAGTTGTTGTTGAATTGTCTCATGACAGCCTTTTGGCTTTGGTTGATTATCTGGCACAAAAGCAAGGCCAACCCATTAGTGGAGCTCAAATAGAAATTAAAGACCAGAAAGCTACTCAGTTTTTGATTCAAAAAAACAAGATTGATTTAAAACAATCATCCGATAAAACATACAAAATAATTACAACAGATTATTTAGCAAAAGGGGGAGATCGAATGACCTTTTTCTCGAATCCTACCCATTTAAAAAACCTACAAGTCAAATTAAGAGATGTCATTTTGCAGCACTGTGAAGAAAAACAAAACATCTCTTCTTTTATAGATGAACGCGTTAAACTCTTGAAATGAAAAGAAAAGATTTCATCAAAACATCTCTATTGGGCTCAACGGGTTTGTTGCTCTCTAATCAATACATGAGTGATGCTATAGCTTCTAAAGAATGGGTAAAACTGTGTATTTTACATACCAACGATGTGCACAGCCATGTTCTACCATTTGCCAAAAATCACCCCAAATACCCTAACCAAGGGGGCATTGAGCGCAGAGCAGCACTCATTCAAAAAATCAGAAGTGAAGAACAATATGTTTTACTCTTTGATGCTGGAGACATCTTTCAAGGCACACCCTACTTTAATTTTTTCAAAGGTGAATTAGAAATTAAAGCTATGAATCAAATGGGCTATGATGCAGCTACCATCGGAAACCACGACTTTGACAATGGCATTGGTGCCTTATCAAAACATTTAGACCAAGCTGACTTCAAAATGCTCAACGCTAATTACATTTTACAAGATACTCCTTTACATAATAAAGTAAAAAAACATCAGATCTATGAAAAGCAAGGTGTTAAAATTGGTGTGTTTGGATTAGGTGTGCAATTAGAAGGACTAGTTTTAAAAGAACTTTATAAAAACGTAACTTACACTGATGCACTTGCTTGTGCTAACAAACAAGCTAACATACTCAAACAAGAGCTTGATTGCGATGTAGTCATCTGTCTTTCTCACCTAGGGTATAGTTATGAACATCGAAAAGTATCTGATTTAACAATTGCTAAAAACTCCAAAAATATTGACTTAATTATTGGCGGGCACACGCATACGTTTCTAAATCAACCAACTAGAGTAAAAAACCTAAGTAAAAAGACAGTACTCATCAATCAAGTAGGTTGGGCTGGAGTTGCCTTAGGCCGCATAGATGTTGCGATTCACAAAGAATCTAACAAAAATTTTTCAACTAAAAAAATTAATTTTTTTCACAAAAAAAACATGCTGGTTTAAAGGCACTTATAGGTGTTTTTAAAAAAACAATAGGCGGTTGGTTTTTTTTTTACTTTTTTTTCTTCAATATTTGTTTCCCGAAAGGCAACAGTGCAGCATTTTCAAAGGTTGCAAGGTTGTTAAACACAAAAACTACTAAAATTTAATCGCATGACCAAACCGCATATTGAGCTGTGGAAAAACTGCCTGGAAATGATCAAAGACAATGTCAGCATTCAAAGCTACAAAACATGGTTTGAGCCGATCATCCCATTAAAGCTTAAAGACAAAGTTTTAACCATACAGGTACCTTCACAGTTCTTTTATGAGTGGTTAGAAGAGCACTACATTGTTTTATTAAAGAAAACGATTAAAAAGCAATTAGGAGAAGAAGGCAAGCTTGAGTATAGCATTGTGATGGAGAATTCTCACGACAACAAAAAACCCTACACTGTTAAGTTTCCTACCTCAAACAAAAATGTTGTCAAAAATGATCCGGTATCTATGCCTGTTGACATTGACAATAATGTGATTAAAAATCCATTTATCGTTCCAGGACTTAAGAAAATCACTGTTGATTCACAACTCAACCCTAATTACTCTTTTGAAAATTTCATCGAAGGAGATTTCAATAGATTGGCCAGATCAGCAGGTTTTGCAGTAGCTAAAAAACCAGGAGGCACAGCCTTTAACCCTCTTTTACTCTACGGAGGAGTTGGCCTAGGAAAAACACACCTTGCACACGCCATCGGTATTGAAATCAAAAAGCTCCACCCAGCCAAAACTGTATTGTATGTTTCTTCTGAAAAGTTTACACACCAATTTATTGAAGCAGTAAGAAATAACAACCAAAATGATTTCATTCATTTTTATCAAATGATGGATGTATTGATCATCGACGATGTTCAGTTTTTTGCAGGCAAAGAAAAGACACAAGATGTTTTCTTTCACGTCTTTAATCACTTACATCAAACCGGAAAGCAGATTATTTTAACTTCAGACAAGCCGCCCGTTGAGCTTCAAGGCATGGAACAACGTCTACTTTCAAGATTCAAATGGGGATTATCTGCAGATCTTCAAGTACCAGATCTCGAGTCTAGAATCGCCATTTTAAATAAGAAAATGTATAACGAAGGCATTGAGCTCCCTAAAGATGTTATTGAATACATTGCCTATAGCATCACAACAAACATCAGAGAAATAGAAGGCGCACTGATTTCAATTATTGCTCAAGCTTCGTTAAATAAAAAATCTGTTACTATTGAACTTGCCAAGCAAATGATTGACAAGTTTGTAAAAAACACCACTAGAGAAGTTTCTATTGACTACATTCAAAAAGTAGTATGTGATTATTTTGATTTGCCTATTGAGATTTTAAAATCTAAAACAAGAAAACGTGAAATTGTACAAGCTAGACAAATCTCAATGTATTTTGCTAAAAATCTCACAAAATCATCTCTAGCAAATATTGGTGCAAATTGTGGCGGAAAAGACCATGCTACAGTTTTACACGCCTACAAGACTGTGAACAACCTGATAGAAACAGACAAAAGATTCAGAGGGTACGTTGAAGATATTGAAAAACGTATTGTTGTTCAATAATTAGCTCGACTAAAATGGTCAAAAGCAAAGTTTTAATGGTTTGCCTTGGCAATATTTGTCGCTCTCCTTTAGCTCAAGGCATCTTAGAAGACAAAATCAATAAAAAAGACCTCTCTTTTATTGAAGTAGATTCTGCTGGAACAAGCTCCAACCATGTTTCTGAGCACCCTGACCGAAGATCAATTGAGGTTGCCCAGCAAAATCACATTGACATAAGTAAACAAAAGGCTCGTCAAATTCAGATCGATGACTTAAGAGAATTTAATCACATTCTTGTGATGGATCAATCAAATTACAAGAATGTACTTCAGCTTTGTACTGATCAACAACAAAAAGAGAAAGTCTCTCTTATTTGTTCTTATTTAAAGACAGAAACTCCCACAGAAGTTCCAGATCCATACTTTGGCCAAAAAGATGGCTTTAAGCATGTGTTTGATCTTTTAAATAAAGCTCTTGACGAGTTTATAGCTAAAGAACTTCTTTAACTTTATTTCTCTTGAAAACGCTGTATGTACTTCCTTGCGTAATTGACCAAGACACTATTGCTCTTCAGCATTTACCAGCAAGCATAAACCATTTAATTGAACAAATTGATTGTTTTGTGGTTGAAAGAACAAGAAGTGCCAGAAGATTTATTCGTAAAGTTTCTAAAAATAAAGATTTAGATGCAACAATTTTCTTTGAACTTGACAAACACGAGGGCTACAAAAATGAAGCGCTCAAAGAATTCTTACAAAAAAACAAACATCAACATATTGGTCTTTTAAGTGAATCAGGTACCGCAAGCATTGCCGATCCAGGTTTTCACGCAGTTGAAATCGCACAAAAGCTCAATTTTACCGTACATCCAATTGCAGGACCTAGCTCAATCACCATGGCTCTTTCTGCAAGTGGATTAAACGGGCAAAACTTCGCCTTTATTGGGTATCTCCCCATAGAAAAAACAGAACGAAAAAAGCGCATACTCTTCTTGCAACAACTATGCATAGAACAAACTCAAATCTTCATTGAGTCTCCGCACAGAAACGACAAGCTCTTTAAAGATTTACTTCTTACATTAAAGAATGAAATTAAACTCTGTATCGCAAAAAAAATAACAAGCGAAGAAGAGTATATAAAAACAAAAAGTATTCAGGAGTGGAAAGAATCTAACTTAACTATCGAAAAAGTCCCAACTATATTCTTAATTGGCAGCAGTTAAACCAAAAAGGGTGATTTTAACTTATGAAATTGAGATAAACTTAAAGGGAATTTGAGTGATGCTCTGAAACTCTTCCCCTGCCTCTAAGATATCTTCATCCATCTCTTCATAATGCCAACAAATCTGAACTTTCACATTTGAATTATCAGCTTGAATGTCATTGATTTTAGACATGATGTCCATGATGTACTTTGCAGAAGAAGAATTAAAATATTCAAAAATGAAATTAAATTCAATGGTCTTACTTTGCGAGGCCAAACTTTTTCCGAAGCCATCAATCCAAGAGAGTACAGGCTCATAAAATTTACGAACATCCTCCGGTCTTGACTCACCAGAAATCTCAAACTGATTTGCGGCAGGGTCAAAAACTATTTTCGGTGAACTTTCTGTGGCTTCAATAACTAGGGCTTCCATTTAATTTATGATTTTAATGATATAGAAGTTTGTAAGGCAAAAAATACTAAATTATTTTTTGATTCACTAAAAAAATATTCAATATTATTAT
>JAHDHZ010000072.1 GCA_020631045.1 Flavobacteriales bacterium
AAATCATTTTCTTAATTTGTTTTTTTTGCAACAGCAAACCCAAGCCAAAATCATCGACTCCAGCATTGTTTGATATACAAGTTAAGCCTGTAATACCCAACTCAACCATTTGGGCAATGCTATTCTCTGGTATTCCACACAAACCAAATCCACCCAACATAATGGTCATGTTCGATTCTATCCCATTGAGTGCTTCTTGAGCATTCGCTACTACCTTATTCATCATCTTCTTCAAAAAATTCTTCGTTAAACTGATCTTGATCTTCTGATTGTTCTTCAAATTCTGTACAATCAAAAGTTTGAGAGATAGATTCAGGGCGAGCAAAGTCGCCTTTTGAAATTGAAAGCTGCTCGTCTTTATATACACTATTCATAAAATACCCCCAAATAGGCAGTGCCATGGTTGCCCCCTGCCCCATGTTTAATCTAGAAAAGTGTACAGCTCTGTCGTCAGCCCCTACCCAACAGCCTGCTACTAAGTCTGGAGTAATACCTATAAACCATCCATCAGAATGGTTATTGGTGGTACCTGTTTTGCCAGCAATGGGGTATGGAATATTACCATACGGACGGTTAAGCCTTAAGCGAGTTCCCGACCCACCTTGTGTCACGCCTTTCATTAAGGCAATTGTCGTATAAGCACTTTCTTCATCCATCGCTTGCACACGATCAGGGTGCTTCTCATAAATAATATTGCCATTCTTATCTTCAATGTAATTAATAAAGATCGGCTGAGTATACACCCCCTTATTGGCAAAAGTCGCATTGGCCCCCACCATTTCATATACTGAAATGTCTGCCACCCCTAAACATAAAGAAGGCACAGGGTCTAAAGGCGCTTTTATGCCCAATTTTTTTGCAAACTGCACAATCGCTCCTGGTGTAAATTGCTTCATGAGTTTTGCTGTAATCGTATTCAATGAATTGGCCAGTGCTTTTTTTAAGGTCACCTCCCCCCCATACTTTCCATCAGCATTTGGCGGACACCAAGGCTCTTGATCAGGAATCTCAAAACACTCCCTTACATTCGGAAATTTCGTACAAGGGTTATATCCGTTTTGCATGGCAAAAGAATACACAAAAGGCTTAAAAGTAGAGCCCACCTGTCTACGCCCTTGTTTGACGTGATCATAACTGAAGTTCTTATAGTCGATGCCTCCAACCCAAGCCTTAATATGCCCTGAGCGCGGGTGCATTGCCATAAAGCCTGTATGCAAAAAACTCTTATAATATTTAATTGAGTCAAGTGGAGAGAACAACGTATCAATATCTCCATCATAAGAAAACACCTTCATCTTTACCTTTGTATTGAAAATCTTGTTGATTGCCTCTTTTGATTTTTTCTCAGTGCTTACTCCACAATCATCTGCTTTACATTTGAAAAATGTGCTCCCTTTCTCAGTGATAGTTTCAATGAACTTATGTCCTCTACCACAATTACCGCACTGTTTACCCACCAATACTCTGTAGCGATCAGATTTTCGAATCGCCAAATTCAATATTTTCTCTCTTTGCTCTTTAGGCAGATCCCACATAAAAGGCGCATTTTTTCTTTTCTTTAACTCTTTGAAAAAAGCCGGTTGCAAATACTCTTTTAGATGCCTTGAAACAGCCGCTTCTGCATGCTTTTGCATACGCGCATCTATAGTTGTATAGACCTTAAGACCATCTTTATATATATTGTACTTTGAGCCATCTGCTTTAGTATATATATACTCTCCATTTTTTTGTTCGCTAAAAATATCTGTCAACTCAGCACGTAAAATCTCTCTAAAGTAAGTAGCCGTACCTGATTTATGATCAACTGAATGAAAATCTAATCCTAAGTCTAAACTAGAAAGCGAATCAACCTGACCCCCAGTAAGTAAGTTATTTCTTTTCATTTGCCCCAGAACCGTATTTCTTCTTTCTTTTGTAAGCTCTGCCCTTCTCAAAGGATTAAACAAAGCAGGGTTTTTAAGCATCCCCACTAGCATAGCCGCCTGTTGAATCTCTAATTGATCTGGCTTTTCAGCAAAATAGATAGCCGCTGCTGATTTAATGCCTACAGCATGATTCACCCAATCAAACTTATTGAGATACATCGTTAAAATTTCTTGCTTGGTATAATGCCTCTCTAATTGAACAGCGATGATCCACTCTTTAAACTTTTGTGTCAGACGGTGCAAAAACGAAGAGGCACGCACATCTGTGAACAAGAGTTTTGCCAATTGTTGAGTAATGGTACTCGCTCCGCCCTTAGTGCCCATAAAAGCAATGGCCCTGGTCAATCCTCTTAAATCAATGCCTGGATGTTCATAAAAACGCTCATCTTCTGTAGCAATCAAAGCATCAATAACATGTTGTGAGATCTCAGAATACGCACAAGTAGTTCTGTTTTCTTTAAAGTAAGTCCCTAGCTGCACACCATCAGAAGAGAGTATCTGAGTAGCCAAATTAGTTTTGGGGTTCTCAAGCTCTTTGTAATCTGGCAATTGACCAAATAATCCGTAACGCACAGAGACAATAAAAATGACAAACAGAAATATTGCTGCAAAAAAGAGTTTCCACAAAAGTTTGTACGAAATGTTCATCAACAGTTGGTCTACTCAACTAAAGTAGCCAATTTTAATAACTTGGCACTGATTTCAATTCCAGATTTTTTGGCAGCCGTGTTGTTTATTTGAAATCCGTATTTGACTTTTTGACTTGAAAAATTGATCATTCCTCCCATTTTACAAAAGTCTTTACGCTCAGAAATGGTTAAAATATTACGAGAAGCATAATAGGTCAGCACATTATTCAAATTCACTGATGGATGCAAGCTACCTACGTAAACAATATGTGCTGATGCAGCGCTTTTATAATCTTGAAAACGCTGTATCACAATGTTTTTACCATCAATTTGAACATTTTTTGCAATTTTTTCAATTGCAGTATTAAAATTATCATCTCCGATAATCGCAATTAAAAAGACCTTTTCAACGGGTTTTGCCCTCCACTGAGTAAACTTAGCAAAGTTGCATATGAAAGCAGACTTTATCTCACTTTCAGAATACCTACCTGAAGTTTGCGCAAATCCACCCAAAACACAAAAAACAAAAGCAAAAAATAAAGCGGTATGTCTAAAATGTTTAATCATGGTTTATTTTGTGATGGCTTCTAATTCAACTTTTCTATTCATTCGATCGGGCAATCCTTCAGTACCTAAATCAGAAAACACGAGCTTTTTTAAGCGCTCTTGCTCAAAGGCAAAAGCCTGAACCAAGTAATCAATCACCTGCTGGGCTCTTTGTTCAGAAATGCGATATTTAGTCTCGGCAGATCCTTGAGCATCACTGTATCCTTTCACATAGATCTGCTCATTGTTGAGTTGCTCTAAAAATGCTTTTAACTTGTTTTTTTGATTTGCAGAGATAGAGTCTTGGCCCGATGCATAAAACAAGGTCAATGATTTATTCAAAGAACCATATTCTGTAATTAAGGAGAGGTTTTCTAGCATTTGTTGATCTTCATTTTCAATAAGATTCTCAACCACATCAATCAAAGAACTGTAATGTCTCTGAGTTGAATGAGCCTTGTTTGAGATGTAAGTCTCTAAATTCTCTATGGCCTTTTGATCACCATGCGAAATAATATTTTCAATCAATTTCACCAGTTCATTATTACTCGACTCAAATACCCCCTTATTACCCACAAGCATGCTCTCTGTCTTAGCAGTTTTCATAAGTAAATCTTTAATATGAATAATGTCTTTTGATGTGTCTGTCAAATAATAAGCTTGATTGCCATTATCAAACAAACACAAACTGTACTCATCATACTGATCTGAATTGATCTGACTCATTAATGGCTCTAAAGCTTCATTTTGAGTGTCATATCTAAATAGATCATAGGTGCCATTTCGGTTTGAAGTAAAATAAATGTACTTTAAATCGCTTGTCACTTGTGGATACAGCTCATCAAATGATGAGTTCAAAGCCTCAATTTTGGTTGCAAACCAATGCGTGCCTCTCATCACAGCGCTGTAAATATTGTAACTGCCCGAATCTGTTTTTGCAGAAAAAAACAATTCTTTAATGTTTTGTTTTGAAACTATATCATATGAATGCAAAATATAGCTTGAATCTAACTTATTAAATACCTCTAAGGGCTGAATTTGAGTCCATAAATTATGGGGCTTTTTTACCTCGTAGAAATTTGAGGTATCAGAAAGTATGATTTGCTCATCTTCAAGGGCAAAACTTGTCAATCCAGGTTTGTAATAAATACCTGATATTTTAGCAGAAAAAGACTCTGACGCATTTTCTCTAGATATAATCTGCACATCTAAAAAATCTTTTTTTAAACCATTCACTAAAATCTTTGAGCCCTTATCATTACAGTGGATGCGCGTCAAAGAATCAAAGACCTGCAAAGGCTTATATATAATTTTATCATTTTGAGCCCACAAAGAAGCACAAAATAATGACAAAACAACTATGATGGTTTGCTTAAGCATCTCTATCAAAGGTAAGTAACTCTTCTTAGCAAAGAAATTATTTCAGCGCTTTAATTTGAGCAAACAAAACTTTTGCATGCAACTTGTATGACCTTTGGGTCCAACCTGCAATGTGAGGAGTAATCAGCACATTAGGCCTTTGAACTAAGTTTTTAAATCGATCAGAATGCTTGAAACTCTCAAAATCTAGACGCTCAGATTCTAACACATCAAGTGCAGCAAATGAAATCAATTCTTTATCTAAAGCTTTGATTAAGTCTTTGGTTCGTAATACTTTTCCTCTAGAGGTATTAATCAGTACAGGACGCTTTTTCATTTTACAAAAAAGTTTTTTTGAAGCAAAATGGTGATTCTCTTTTGAGTACGGAATATGTAAACTCACAACTGTCGAGCTTTTTAAAAGTGTTTGAAGAGACACTTGCTTAACAGTTTTATCTTTGATTTTTTTAATGTATTTATCATATACCAGCACTTCATAACCTATGGCTACAAGTTTTTCAGCAAAAGCTTTGCCAGTATGACCAAAACCAATGATTCCCACAGTTTGACTTTGTATTGAACTACCCCAATTTGATGCCCTCTGCCAACTGCCTTGACGAACCTCAAGATTTGATCTCATCACATTTCTCTGAGCATTTAATAACAAAGCCAAAGCATGTTGAGCAACTGCCTGAGCATTTGCACTTGGAGAAGAAAACACCTGCACTCCTAATTTTTGAGCAGCTTTAAGGTCGATATTTTCAATACCTGAACCTGCCCTGGCTACAAATTTAAGTTGAGATGCACTTAAAAGTTCTTTTGTTACCTGAATACGGCCTCTTATGATCAATCCATCATACTTATGAATAACGCTGAACAACTCAGATTGACGAATATCTGACTTTACATGACAGATATACCCAAGTTTTTCTAATGACTTTTTTAACGATGCATGAAAATGATTGGTAAATAATACCTTCACTTTTTTTTCTTACAATTTAGTAAGTTTTTTAGAATAAATCATTCCATCAGCACTTACCAACCGCACAACATACACTCCAGAAGA
>JAHDHZ010000030.1 GCA_020631045.1 Flavobacteriales bacterium
TATTCATCTTGCGCATTCCACATAATGGGCCCTACACGAAATCCATCAGAGTAAGTGAGGTTTCGAATCGTTTTCACCAGTTTGCCTGTTGTGGTATAGATTCTGATGATTGATTCTAAACTACTTGAAGGGCGGTTGTGATCAAAATAAAAGCCCGTGCTCGTTGTAAAGGGATTGGGGTAATTTAAAACGTGTTCAACAGCCAATTCTTCAGATGAGGTTACAAAAAATTCAGTAGTGGCCTCCCCTGAGTTGTTGTGTACATCCCAAGCTTTTAAGTTTAGGGTGTGTTTGCCTTCACTTAAATTTTCTAATGGGTAAGAAATGCTTCCGCTTTGATAAGAATCTAAATCTGACTTGTATTGATCGTTGAGAATGATTTTTTCAGTCGTATTTTCATCAATGATGGCTGTAATGTCATGTCCAATGCCGTTTCCTGTAGTGTTGATTCCGTTCTCGTCTTCTAAAAAGGCAAGCAAAGTGGGTGAAGAATTTGTGATTCCACCAAAAACAAATTGATCATCATTCATGTAAAGCTTAATTTTTGGGCCTTGATCATCTTGTGCAGCAGTGGTATCTACTCCACCAATTAAAAAATCATCATAGTACCCATTTCCATCAATGGTACCATCGTGCGTGTAGTAACTGATTTTGCCTTGAGCATAGCCTGTAGAAATGTCTTGAGGCACCACAAAACTAAATTCAAATGTACCATTATTTACAGAAGCCAACCCGTTAAAAAGCAGCGTTTTCTGCAGGTCAAAACTGATTGATCCAACACCATCATTGTTGAGGGTTTCAATGGTTTTTGCCTTATCAAACACTTTGGGAAACAACTGACCGTTGTAATTGCTTTGAATTTGCCCGTTTTCATCGCCCACATATCCTTTTACCGTAATGGTTGAAAGCGCTTTTAAAGTATCAGCAATTTCAGTGGTGTAGACTTTAAGTTTAGGAAAGGCAAGTGCGGTAGCTGGATCTCCAAGCAGACTAAAATTGCGGGTGTTTACTACTTTAGGACCATAGATTTTTGTGAATTTCACCAAATCGCCTAATCGTGCAGATTCATCAAATTCATTTTTATTAAAAGCATTGCGCAAAAAGGTCTGACTAATCACAAAATTTGGCCCCGCATAAACAAGGCGCGTAGTGGTGAGCATTCCAATCACTCCACCCTCAGGATTTAACAAGCACAATTCCCCTGCTGATGTTCTAAATGGATTGTCAAATCTTGAAAACTCACAAGTTGCTGTAAGCATTGCTGGCATGTTGTCAAAATTGATAAAGGCGTTGACTTGATCTACCGTAAGCACTTGTTCATGCCCCCAACCCAGTTCACCCCCATGCCCTGTGTAGGTAAGCAACAAAGAGCCTTTATTCATGCGATTATCAATAGCTTCATTGACAGCCGGATAGCGTTGCCCTGAGGCATTGATTTGTTGGTTGTAGGCATCAAAATAAATCTTATCTAAATTGTATACTCGAGCACTATCACGTATGATTTCTGAGAGTTGATCAGATTGATTCATATGTAGGTTTCCGTCTTCATCATCACCTACAAGCCCGATGATGTTTCGCCAATCCCCAAAACTTTGTGTACTATAGTAATGCTTGACTTTATCAACCATTTGATTTGCCTGACTGAGGGTTTGCACAGGAAAACGACCGATGCCTACATCGACAATATCGGTGAGTAGGTCTGATTCGTTATCATCTAACAATCCAAAATAATCATCTGATAAATACGAGCCATCTGTACCAGTAGAGGCTGGAATCAAAGAGCTTGCTGATTGATAGGTGGCAATTAAATTGGTGTTGATTGAAAGGCGATTTTTCATGTCATAAGACCCATCTCCCATGAGTAACAAATAACGCGGCATAGTTTGAGGGTTTAAGCCTGCTCTGTCGTACAACATCTTCATGAAGCGCTTGATGGCTGTGATGTCTTGGGCTCCTGAAGAGAATTCATTGTAAATCTGATGGGTTGTCACTACAGCGGTAGAAAATCCTGAGGTGTTTTCGTGAAACTGCGCCAAATCTTCTGCTGCTGAAACCAAAGAAGGATGGCTGACAATTACGTAATCAGCCTGCATAATACTGTGTAGATTTTGATTTTCAACTTGCCCAACAAAACTAGGCGTGAAATAATTTTGATCTTTAAAGACAATAAAGGTTTGATTGGAGTCAAAATTAACGTCAAATTCTGCTGTTGAAGCATTGATTTGGTGGGGTACTTGTTGCACATCAGTAAGTGTAGTGACATTCCAAACTTGAAAGAGTTCTTGTGCCTGATCAATACTGAATCTTAGGTTTTTGTTAAAGTAGCTTGAGTCGTGTGATTTGATTAGGAGTTGGTTTTGGGAGCTTAGGGTGAGTGATTTTGTATAATTGATCAAAATACGATCAAGCCAACCCATTGAACTGTTGTTTGCTTTATTGAATTGAAGATTGATGTTGAGTGATGGCGAAGATGAGAACATAGACCCACTTAAAGTGGCTTCTCTTGCAAATCGGGCTTCATATTGATTTGGGACCGTAGAAATGGTTTGATTTGAGATACTTTGATTGTTGGCAAACAAGCTAAATGAAGCTGAATTGGTAATTGATCGAGAGGCAACAAATGCTTCAATAAAAACAGGCTTACTTAACACTAAATCATTCAAAATAAAAGGAAAGTTGTAAGAAGTTTGAGTATCAAAAACCTCTCCATACCACTCTCTACCTGAGGTGATTAAGCTGCTAAGATCTTGTTCATAAACTTGCACTTCTTCAACACTGTTGATGGTATTTGAAACACTTCCTGTTACTGAAGAAGATTGATTGATTCTCTTGCCGTCAACAGAAGAAATGTTTAAAAAAAAGAAGACTGAATCTGAATATTCATGCTGAGCATGGCTAAAGCGTTGATTGGGTTGGATGTAATCAACCTTAGATGAATTTTCTGCATAGAATAAAATGTAATCTTCAGCATCAAATACAAGATCTTGCTCGCCTTGAATAAAAATGCTGTTTTCTTTTAAATCATCTGTAATCTTAACATTGTTTTCAAACGGAAGCATTTTTCCGCCATTGCCAAACAAGCGTATTTTTTTTGGATTAATCTGTGTAACATCAATACCCATTTGACTGAGCATTTGGCCATCAATTTTGTGAACTCCCGTTTGTGTTGTAGCAATCTTATACCAATTACCAGAACTCAAAACTGAATTCGAAGTATAGTTTTGTGCTTTTTGAACATTTAGCACCCTTTCTTCTGAGTTGTATTCAAGCACTAAATCAGCAGAAACTAATTTTTGATATACTCCATTTTCAAACTTTAGAGGAATAAAACCTACTGAAGCAATGGTCTGATTTCTGTAAAACGCAGTGGTATGGTCTATTTGAATTGTGCTACTAACTTGTATTGAGCTGTTTTGTATGATTTGTTTTTCTTGATCAGTAAGTGTTGTGAAGCTTTGATTTTGTAGTTTTACTTGAAGGTTTTTAGCTTGTTTTTTACCTAAAGCCAGACTTTCAGAAAAGTAAGGCGTGTTTTGATGTGTACGCACAACATTAGAGGCTCCAAAAGCTGCCGTATTAACCCATTTAATCTCAATGGATGAGCTTTTAGAGGTATTGCTGTAACTAAACAATGGAGCAACTACAAAAAGCAATAAATTGATTATAAGAAACTTAAACTGCATGAATACGAATGATAAATTTAAACAAAACTTATTTAAAGACATGATCAAAGATGTAGTGCAAAGCAAACGGTGTAAATGGGAATTTAATTGCCTTTGCACTGGAATTTCTTTAAAAAAATCTGTAATATTGTATAATTATCGTAGTGCACAAAGTGAAAAGAAGTATACTTTTTTTGTTTGGATTGATTTGCTTTTTAAAGCAAGCTGAAGCTCAGGACCCTTATTTTTCTCAGTTTTTTGCCAATCCAACATATTTAAATCCAGCATTTGCAGGAACAGCTTGGTGCCCAAGAGTTGTGATGAATTACAGAAATCAGTTTCCTTCACACGTTGGGTCATTTGTTACTTACAATGCTTCGTATGATCAACATGTTGAGGCCATCAGTGGCGGAATCGGTGTAAATGTGCTGCATGACAGAGCTGGAGATGGTATTTTAAATACCAACATGATCAATTTGATGTACTCTTATTTTTATCCCATCAACAGAAGATTTTCAATGCGTGCTGCTTTGCAAGTGGGTTATTTTCAAAAATCTTTAGATGCCTCAAGATTAACTTTTGGTGATATGATTGATCCTAGATATGGGTTTATTTACAACACACAAGAAGTTTTCGCTCAACCAGGATCACAAAATAATGTTGATGCACTAGATTTTGCAGCAGGAGTCTTAGGCTTTTCAAAAAAGTTTTATGGTGGATTTGCCGTGCACCACCTCATTGAACCAAACGAATCTGTCATTGGTGGAAACAGCTCACTACCAAGAAAAATGACAGCACACTTAGGCGCTTTAATTCCATTAGAAAGAGATTTCAAGGACGCTTCAATTTCACCCAATTTTGTGTTTCAAAAGCAAGCCAATGCTACAACCATGAATATGGGTATGTATTTCTCAAAAGAGCCTTTTGTGGGTGGATTATGGTGGAGACAAGCGGCGCAATTCCCAGATGCATTTATCTTTTTAATTGGTTTAGAACAATTAAACAAGAAGGGTCCGAACTTTAGAGTAGGCTATACATTTGATGTAACCCTAGGAGCTGTTGGTCTTGGACCAACAACAGGTGGTCATGAGTTATCACTTTCATACATCTTCCCTTGTCGTAAAAAACCAAAACGATGGAGAACAATAAGTTGCCCATCATTCTAGTTATAATTTAAAGAGCAAACATGATCAAGCAGATTTTTCGCCTTTCAGTTTTAAGTTTATTGTTTATTGCTACTTCTTGTAATAAAGATCGTTCAAGCATTACAGGTTGGGAGTATAACAATCCTGACAATGGTGGGTTTGAAAAAGCACCTTATTTTGAGCAAGAAGCAGGTCCTAACCTAGTGTTGGTTCAAGGGGGTACATTTACTATGGGTAGAATAGTAGATGATGTGATGTATGAGTGGGATGCAATTCCCAGAAGAGTAACGGTTTCTTCTTTTTATATGGATGAGACAGAAATCACCAATTTTAACTGGTTAGAGTATTTGTATTGGTTGGGTAGAGTATTTGCCATTGATTATCCGCAGGTTTACAAGCAAGCATTGCCTGATACGCTGGTATGGAGAGACCGTTTAGCTTACAATGAGCCTTATGTAGAGTACTATCTGAGACACCCTGCTTATAGAGATTACCCTGTAGTAGGTGTGAACTGGTTACAAGCTGTTGATTTTGCTGCTTGGAGAACAGACAGAGTAAATGAAATGATTTTGATTCGAGAAGGCCTTTTTGAGCACTATACTAATCAAATTAACGAAGATAACTTTAACACTGATGCCTACCTAGCAGGTCAGTATGAATCAGGCAAAAGAGTTGAAGGGTTACCAAACTTTCACCCCAATTCTGATTTTAGAAACGTGCGCATGGAAGATGGTATTCTCTTGCCTCGTTATAGACTACCAACTGAAGCAGAGTGGGAATATGCTGCTTATGGTTTAATTGGTAATTCTGTAGGTGAGCGTGTAGTAGAAAGAAGATTTTGGCCATGGGGAGGGCACGCAGTACGTAATCCTGATGAAAAATATCTAGGTATGATGCTTGCAAACTTCAAAAGAGGAGCAGGAGATATGATGGGAGTTGCAGGATCATTGAATGACAATGCTGAGATTACAGCTCAGGTATATGCTTACTGGCCAAATGACAACGGCTTATACAACATGGCTGGTAATGTTTCTGAGTGGGTGATGGATGTGTATCGTCCGCTATCTAATGAAGACAGAGCAGATTTTAGAGCATTTAGAGGTAATGTCTACAAAACATTTGAGCGTGACCAAGATGGAATCATTGCTGAGAAAGATTCTTTAGGTCGTTTGAAGAAAAGAAATGTGACTGAAGATGAAAACATTCAAAGAAGAAATTATAGACGCTCTGACAACATCAATTACTTAGATGGTGATTGGGAGTCTAACATTTCAGGAAACTGGACTGAAGAGCCAGAAGCTGAAGAAAAGTCATTCAAGTTTAACAACAAGTACGAAGACTCTTACAACGAACCAGAAAGTAATGCCATGTATGATTATACCATTACTTCTATGGTCAATGATAAAGCTAGAGTGTATAAAGGTGGCTCTTGGAAAGACAGAGCTTACTATATGAATCCTGGAACAAGAAGATTCTTAGATGAAAAACAATCAACTGACTACATCGGATTTAGATTGGTGATGGATCGTGTAGGAAGCCCTGCAGGGTTCTAATTCATCAAAAAAATGTACTTTTAAAGCGTTAAGAAAATTCAAATAATCTCTTAACGCTTTTTTTATGTCTATTGGTCAACTATATCAGGTTTTTTTAAAGTCTAGCGCTGTTTGTACAGATACCAGAAAACTGCAACAAAATGATCTTTTCTTTGCGTTAAAAGGCCCTAATTTTGATGGCAATACTTATGCTTTAAAAGCGTTAGAACAAGGAGCATATAAAGCTGTGGTTGACGATCAATCTTTAGCAGTAAACAAAGATTGTATTGTAGTAGAAGATGTATTGAAAACTTTGCAAGCACTGGCAAAGTATCATAGAGATCAATTGTCTGCCAAAATCATTGCTATCGGAGGGTCTAACGGCAAAACAACCACTAAAGAATTGCTATATGCAACCCTTTCTACCACCTATAAAACGCAAGCTACTCAAGGCAATTTAAACAATCATATTGGCCTGCCACTTACTTTACTATCGATAAAACCAGCAACTGAATTTGCCATTGTAGAGCTAGGTGCCAATAAAAAAGGAGACAATAAAGAATTGTGTGAAATTGCTACTCCTGATTTTGCAGTGGTCACCAATTATGGCAAAGACCATTTAGAAGGATATGGTTCTTTGAGGGGCGTGATTGAGGCGAATGATGAGATTTTTGAAAGGCTTAAAAAAGATGCGGCAACTGCTTTTGTAAACACTGATGATGCTCAAATTATGCAATCAAGTGAAGGGGTAGAGCGCGTCAAATATGGAAAAGGCTCTGTGTATGCTTTACAAGAGGTGCAGCAACAGCCTTTTTTATCGTTTAAGTTCAATGAGCTCTTTTTTGAAACACAATTGATCGGGCTTTACAATACGGTAAACCTTTCTTGTGTGCTTGCGATTGCAAAGTACTTTAATGTACAAGATCAAGCAATTCAAAAAGCCTTTGTTGAATATACGCCTTCAAATAACCGCTCAAGTTTGGTTGAAAAACCTTCTGGCACCTTTATTTTAGATGCTTACAATGCTAATCCTACAAGCATGTTGGCGGCAATTGAGAGCTTAAGTAAACTAAAGGGTTTGAAAGGAGTGTTGTTAGGGGATATGTTTGAACTTGGTGATTTTGAAGCCCAAGAGCATTTAAACATATTAAAGCACTGTTCAGAGCAAGATTTCTCACACGTGCTTTTTGTGGGCAAGCGATTTGAAGCATTCAAAGATGAATTTAAAGACTTTTTATTTTTCTCAAATCGAGAAGAGTGCTTAGCTTATTTAGCTAAGCATCCGCTTGAAAAAAACTCTACTACCTTAGTGAAAGGCTCTAGATCAATGAAAATGGAGCTTATTGTAGAACAGCTCTAGAGATCACAATTTTTTGAATCTCAGAAGTACCTTCATAAATCTGAGTAATCTTCGCATCACGCATCAAGCGCTCTACATGGTACTCTTTTACAAAGCCATATCCACCATGAATCTGAACAGCTTCAGTAGCAATACGCATAGCTTTTTCGGCCGAAAATAATTTTGCCATAGCAGAGGCTACTCCAACAGGTTCATGTTTATCTTTTAAGCTCGCAGCTTTTAGGCAAAGCAGTCGCGCCGCTTCAATTTCAGTAGCCATATCTGCCAGCTTGAATTGCACAGACTGATGCTTTGAAATGGGTTTTCCGAAAGCCTCACGCTCTTTTGAATAGCCAAGAGCCAGTTCATAAGCACCTGAGGCGATGCCTAAGGCTTGAGAGGCAATGCCTATTCTACCACCCTCAAGGGTTTTCATAGCAAACTTAAAGCCAAATCCATCTTCACCAATACGATTTTCTTTAGGTACTTTAACATCTTGAAACATTAAGGTGTGCGTGTCAGAGGCTCTGATACCCATTTTATTTTCTTTGGCTCCGATGATGAATCCTTCCATGCCCTTTTCTATGATAAAAGCATTGATACCACGGTGGCCTTTATCAGCATCGGTTTGTGCGATTACCAAATAAGTTGAAGCGCTTCCGCCATTGGTAATCCAGTTTTTAGTGCCGTTCAATAAATAGTGATCGCCTTTGTCAATTGCTGTTGTGCGTTGAGAAGTCGCATCAGAACCCGCTTCCGGCTCACTTAAACAAAAGGCTCCTATTTTTTCGCCTTTAGCTAAAGGCACTAAGTATTTTTGTTTTTGCTCTTCACTACCAAAAGTTTCTAAACCCCAACAAACCAGTGAATTATTTACCGACATCACAACAGAAGTAGAAGCATCAACTTTAGAGATTTCTTCCATTGCTAGCACATAAGAAACCGTGTCCATGCCTGAACCACCATACTTTGGGTCAACCATCATGCCCATGAATCCTAGCTGTGCCAATTGCTTAATTTGATCTGTAGGAAACTCTTGTTTTTCGTCACGGTCAATAACTCCTGGTTTTAAGACATTTTGAGCAAAATCTCGAGCGGCATTTTGAACGGCTAGTTGTTCTTCAGTAAAAGAAAAATTCATCTGGTTAATTTTTAACAAATATAGTGAGAATCAAATGTTTTCTTGAGCTTGGATGTATATTTTTCAAGCCTTCAAATTTCATGTTTGTCAGCGCAGAAAAATATACATCCAAGCTCAAGAAAAATTTGCATTTTAGCATCATGCAAACCTATCGTTGTATTGGTCTAATGTCAGGCACTTCTTTAGATGGTCTTGATATTGCTTATGCGCAGTTTAATCTTGATAAGCAGTGGTCGTTTGAATTACTATCTAGTAAATCAGTAGTGTATTCTGATGAGTTAAAAAACAAACTTGAAGGTGCTTTTCAGCAAGATGTGCATGCTCTTGATTTGTTAGATAAAACATATGGTGAGTATCTCGCCCAGCAAGTACAAATTTTCTTAGAAGAGCAAAATATTCAAAAATCTGAAGTTGATTTTATCGCCTCACACGGCCATACCATTTTTCATGAGCCACAAAAAGGCATTACTCGGCAAATTGGGTGCGGAAAAACTATGGCTAACATATTGGGTTTAAAAGTCATCAATGATTTTCGATCAAATGATGTGGCCTTAGGCGGACAGGGTGCTCCGTTGGTGCCTATTGGTGATCAACTCTTATTTCATCATTACGATGCTTGTTTGAATTTGGGTGGATTTTCAAACATTAGCTTTGATGTAGAGCACAAACGCATTGCTTTTGATATTTGTCCTGTAAACATTGCCTTAAATCTATATGCCCAACAACTTGGATATGCTTATGATAAGGGTGGATTTATTGCCCAGGGAGCAAAGTTAAACACCGCTCTTTTAGAGCGTTTAAACAGGTTAGAATATTATCAAAAGGCCTACCCAAAATCATTGGGTAGGGAGTGGTTAGAACAAGAATTCTTACCTCAAATTGATGCAAAAATACCTGTTCAAGATATCTTACATACTTTAGTGGTGCATGCTGCTCAGCAAATTGTTCGAGCGGTGCAAGATGGGCATATAAGCAATATATTGATTAGCGGTGGAGGAGCGTACAACACTTTTTTAATAGACTCTATCAAGGCGTTGGCTGATTTTCAAGTATGTATCCCATCCACCCAAATCATAGAATTTAAAGAAGCCATTGTGTTTGCTTTTCTGGGAGTTTTACATCAAAGAGAAGAAGTGAATTGCTTATCAAGCGTTACTGGAGCCACTCGAGATAATATTGGTGGAAAATTGCACTTGCCTACCTGAACTTTTTTACTTTTGCCATTATGAATGGAACCGATGTAAGATCTTTGATCAAAGCTTTTGAGGCAAAAAAGCCTGAAATTGTTTTTCATTGGAATGATGCTGAAACCCAAGCTGAAGGTTGGCTGGTGATCAATTCTTTACGAGGAGGTGCTTCGGGTGGAGGAACCCGCATGCGTCTTGGTTTAGACCAGCGAGAAGTAGAGTCTTTGGCTAAGACCATGGAGATTAAATTTACGGTTTCTGGCCCTCAGATTGGTGGGGCAAAATCGGGCATTAATTTTGACCCTCGTTCATCTGATAAGCGCGGGGTATTGAAGCGTTGGTACAAGGCCATTATGCCGATTTTGAAAACCTATTACGGTACGGGCGGAGATCTAAATGTCGATGAGTTAGACGAGGTGATTCCTTTCACTGAAGAATTTGGTTTGTGGCACCCGCAAGAAGGGGTAGTAACAGGACATTTTGGTACTAAGAGCAGTGATAAAATCAAGAAAATTGGTCAATTAAGAGCAGGTGTTTCAAAAATTATTGAAGATCAAGAGTATCGCCCAAGCTCGGCCCATAAATATCAGGTAGCTGATATGATTACTGGTTTTGGAGTAGCCGAATCAGTTCGATTGTTCTATGAGCTTACCCACGATGGCATCAGTGGTAAAAAAGTGATTGTGCAAGGATGGGGTAATGTCGCATCAGGTGCAGCTTATTACTTAGCCAAGAACGGAGCGAAGATTGTAGGGATCATCGACAAAGAAGTAGGCATCATCAATACCGAAGGGCTTTCTTTTGCCCAAGTAGAGAAGTTATTCGTCGATAAATCTGCCAATACTCTAAACAGTGAGATGGCGCAGCCTTTTGAGCAGATTAATCAAGCAATTTGGGATGTTCAGGCCGATGTGTTTTTACCCTGTGCTGCTTCAAGATTGGTGTCTAAAGATCAAATAGAGCGTTTGATTAACAAGGGTTTAAAAGTAGTTTCATGTGGGGCAAATGTACCGTTTAACGATCCTGAAATATTTTATGGCCCGACTACTGAATTTGCTGATTCAAAGCTAAGTTTGATTCCTGACTTTATTGCTAACTGTGGCATGGCTCGGGTGTTTGCTTATTTGATGAGCGATAACGATGTAGAGGTAACTGACAAAGCTATATTTAATGATGTATCTGCTACCATTGAGCAGTCATTGCGCAGCATCATGCTTGCCAATCAAACCAAAATAGGCATGACCAAGTCTGCCTTTAAAATATCTTTAAACAAAATCATTTAAATAAAATCAACGACATGTTTGAAAATTTTCTAGGACACGCTCCAAAATGGTACAAAAAAACCATGATTGCGTTTTTACTCTTAAACATTGTGTTTCGCTTTACTTTAGGCCCTGTGATGACCTCTTGGATCATCTTGGCAGAGTTTATTTTCACGCTGGCCATGGCCTTAAAATGTTATCCATTACAGTCTGGGGGCTTGCTTGCGATTCAAACCATTGTCTTGGGCTTGACTACTCCGAAAATGGCCTATCATGAGGTGCATGCCAATTTAGAGGTGATCTTACTGCTGGTTTTTATGGTTGCGGGTATTTATTTCATGAAACCCCTGTTGATGTACATCTTCTCAAAGGTGTTTACCAAGATCAAATCAAAAATGACCCTTTCGATTTTATTTGTATTGATCTCAGCGGTGTTGAGTGCCTTTTTAGATGCTTTAACAGTGACTGCGGTGTTGATTAGTGTAGCGGTAGGATTTTATGGGGTTTATCATAAAATACATTCTAGCTCTGCTGATTATGATCAAAGTGGCACCTTAGATCGCACCCAGTTAAGTGGAGAGACTTTAGAGCAGTTTCGCTCGTTTCTAAGAAGCCTAGTGATGCATGGGGTGGTAGGTACTGCCTTGGGTGGAGTGTGTACTTTGGTGGGGGAACCACAGAACTTGCTAATCGGTGAGAAAATGGGTTGGGAATTCATTGAATTTTTTATACGTATGACCCCAATCACCATGCCAGTATTGGTGTGTGGAGTGATTACTACAGTGTTTTTAGAAGCAACAGGCTTGTTTGGTTATGGGGCAAAATTGCCTGAGGTGGCTCGTGTGATCATTGAAAATTATACAGAAGAAGAAAACAAAAAACGTACCAACAAACAGCGATTTAATTTAATTATTCAGGCTGTAGCAGTGGTATTTTTGATTGTTGGATTAGCCACTCACGTAGCGCCTGTTGGTTTGATTGGACTTGCTTTGATTATTTTTCAAACAGCCTTTATGGGCATTGTTGAAGAGCATCATTTGGGCAAGGCTTTTGAAGAGGCTTTACCTTTTAC
This sequence comes from Flavobacteriales bacterium, assembly GCA_020631045.1. Lineage (GTDB taxonomy): Bacteria > Bacteroidota > Bacteroidia > Flavobacteriales_G > JALEGO01 > JAHDHZ01. The sequence continues at coordinate 12,341 of JAHDHZ010000030.1, forward strand.
AGGTCTTTTGATCGTATTTTTTGTAATTGTAGCGATGATTCATGATCAACACCTTTTCTCGCCTATCATTCAATGGGTATTGACCCTTGATTTATCAGCACAACCTTCAATGTTCTATGTAGCCAATGGGGTGCTTTCAATGATCAGTGACAATGTATTTGTAGCAACCGTCTATATTGGAGAGGTCAAAGAAATATTTGAATCAGGGCAAATTTCAAGAGAGCACTTTGAAAAATTGGCCATCGCCATCAATACAGGAACCAATTTGCCTAGCGTGGCTACACCCAACGGACAAGCAGCCTTTTTGTTTTTATTAACTTCAGCCCTAGCACCATTGATTAACCTTTCTTATGGTAATATGGTGAAGATGGCTTTTCCGTATACCATTGTGTTAGGAGGGATTGGCTTACTGTGTGTTTCTATGTTCTTATAAACGTATGAAACAACCCTTTACACGCCTTTGATATTTTTGTACATTCACGCTCGTGAAGTACGTCTTAACATTTCCGCTGTCTGTACTTTGGTGGTTGATTACTCAACTTCGAAACTTTCTGTACAACATCAAAGTGTTGTCATCAACATCTTTTGAAGAAAAGGTAAAAACTATCAGTATTGGAAATTTATCTGTGGGCGGAACTGGCAAAACTCCACATACTGAATACATCGTTGAACTACTAAAATCTCAGTGTTTTAAACCAGAACAAATTGCCATACTCTCTCGTGGATATAAGCGAAAAACCAAAGGTTTTAAATTGGCTTTACAACATAGTAGTTACCTTGAAATAGGTGATGAGCCTGCTCAATTTAAGCACAGGTTTAATGATGTTGCTGTTGCGGTTTGCGAGCAAAGAGTAAAAGGTATTGAGCGTTTGCTAGGTGAAATTAAAAATTTAAAAATTGTTGTTTTAGACGATGCTTATCAACACAGAGCAATTCAACCTGGCTTATCTATTTTATTGACTAGAGTAGATAATTTATATGTAGATGACCATCTGTTGCCTTTCGGATCTTTGAGAGAAAGTACAAATAATAGTAAAAGAGCTGACATGATTGTAGTAACAAAAGGATATAAAGCCATTTCACCTATAGAAAAACGCATCATTAAAGAGAAATTAAATCCTTTAGATCACCAGAAAGTGTTTTTCTCACACATTCAATATCAAAGTATTGTTCCTCTCCATAGCGGAGAGTACAAACATAGTATCAATAAAAAAACTAGTATTTTGTTGGTAACAGGCATTGCCAATAGCGAACACTTATATTATTACTTAAAACATAATTCTCGTGATATAGAGCATCTTAATTTCTCAGATCATCATCAGTTTACTGATAAAGATCTACAATCTATAATTCAAGCATACAATGATTTGTATAGCCCTATAAAAATTATATTAACTACTCAGAAAGATGCAATTCGATTAAAAGCGCATAAAAACTCAAGGAGTTTATTAGATTTGCCGATCTATTATATTCCCATCAAAGTAGGGTTTAACAAAGAAGACGAACAAGCATTTAACCAAGAAATATTACACTATGTTACAAACCATTAAAGAAACTGCAAAACACATTTTAGAAACCACAAACTTCACTCCTGAGGTGGGCATTATTTTAGGTACCGGTCTGGGAGGATTGGTCGATGAAATTAATATAGAACACACTTTGCCTTACGATCAAATCCCGAATTTTCCACTTTCAACGGTTGAAGGGCATTCAGGAAAGTTAATTTTAGGTACTTTGGGTGGAAAAAAAGTAGTCGCCATGCAAGGTCGCTTTCATTATTATGAAGGATATAGCATGCAAAAAGTAGTGTTTCCTGTACGTGTCATGAAGTATATGGGCATTCAAAAGTTGTTTGTTTCTAATGCTTCGGGTGGAGTGAATCCTGATTTTGAAATCGGAGATGTGATGATTCAAACTGACCACATCAACTTTTTTGGTGCTCATCCTTTAATTGGGCCTAATGAAAAAGAATTGGGTACGCGTTTTCCTGATATGAGTGATGCATACAGCAAAGAATTGATTGATAAAGCTTTAGAGATTGCAAAAAGTAATAATATCAAAGTACAACAAGGGGTATACTTAGGCTTAACAGGCCCGACACTTGAAACTCCAGCTGAGTACCGCATGGTTAGAATTTTAGGAGCCGATACTGTTGGTATGAGTACAGTGCCTGAAGTAATCGCAGCACGTCATATGGGTATTCCATGTTTTGCCATCTCGATCATTACTGATTTAGGGGTTCCTGGAAAAATCGTAAAAGTGACCCACGAAGATGTGCAGCAGGTGGCTGAAAAAGCAGAGCCGAACATGACGCTCTTAATGCGTGAATTGATTGCACAGAGCTAATTGTTAGGTAATTTTTGTATTTTTATAGGGTTTGAGGTTTTCTAAAAGAAGCGAAGAAAAAAATCTTTTTGAGAAACTTCGATCCTTTAGGATCGGGAGCCGAAAAAAGAATTTTTCGTAGCTTATTTTAGTTTTAAAAATTATGAAAAAACTTATATACATATTCGTCTCTGTTTTTTCTTTGTCTTATTTAACTTCTCGGGCTCAACCCTCTAACAACATTGAGCTCTTATTTCATTGGAAAGACACTTCTTTGGTCGCCTCATGGGCGCATGATAATACTTATAATGAAGTATGGGGCTATGAGCAAGCAGGTAGAGAGTACGCTATTATTGGCACGACAATGGGCACGCATATTTTTGACATTACAGACCCTGTTAATAGTAGTGAGGTAAGTTTTATTGAAGGGCGTGTGACAGGTACACCTATTATACATAGAGACTACCACACTTATCAAAATTACCTTTATGCGGTCTGTGATGAAGGCATCAGTAGTTTACAAATCATTGATTTAAGTGATTTACCCACCTCTACAGAAGTGGTATATGACAGTACAGATTTATTGATTCGCGCACATAATATTTTTATTGACACTACACATGCTAAATTGTATCAGGCAGGTGGTTTTCCCACTATCGGAGTTCAAGTATTTTCTTTGCAAGATCCAACATATCCAACACCTATTGACTCTGTTTGGTTGCCAGGAACCTCTCATGATTTATTTGTACACGATGATACAGCCTACATCAACATGGGCAATGCTGGGCTTTTTATTTATGACTTTTCGCAAATCGGCAGCCCTCAGCAAATCGGTCTATTTGATGGGTATACAGACGAGGGGTACAACCATTCTGGTTGGCTTGACCCTGAGAAAGATCTTTATGTGATGGCTGATGAAACACATGGTTCGCGCATGAAATTGTTAGATGTTTCTGATTTAGATAATATAGAAGAATTCTCTTTGATGCATTCTGATATAAATGCCCTATCAATTTCGCACAATCAAATCATAAAATCAGGTTTGGTATACAATGCCCACTACCATGACGGAGTATATGTATATGATATTAATGATGCAGAAAGCCCAACGCTATTTGGATATTATGACACTTCTAATGAACCTCATGCTAATAACTATAGAGGCGCTTGGGGGGTGTACCCCTATTATAATTCTGGCAATTTCATTGTTTCAGATATGCAAGAAGGTTTATTTGTGTTTGGATTTATCAACGCTCCTAATTCGCCATTAAGCCAAAAAATAGCGAGACCTAATACTATCAAAGTATTTCCCAATCCTGCCAAAGATCTTGTTCAAATTGACACAGGTGAGCCGCTCACTTCTTATAAACTCTTTGATCTCAATGGAAGTCTTGTTCAGTCAGGAATCACAAAACAATTTGATATTTCTCATTTTTCAAAAGGAATTTACACCTTAAAAGTCAAAACAAATCAGAGCACTAGCGTGCTCAAAATCATCAAACAATGAAAAAAACATCTTCTATTACCATCAGTATTTTATCTGGTTTGTTTTTGTTTGCAGCTTGTGCAGCAAGCTCAAATCATAACGAAAAAGCTCCCATAAAAGGAACCATTAAAGCAGGAGAAAATAAAAAAATCACTTTAGAGCGTTTAGGTGCCAATAAAGTAGAGTTTATTGATTCAACTAGAATAGATGAGAACGGTCAGTTTTCATTTGATGTAAAGATAAAACAAGCAGGCTTTTATCGTTTAGCATTTGATCAGAGAAACTTTTTTAATCTGGTACTTGATTCTGGTGAACAGGTTTTGGTAAAGGCTGATGCCTCTAATCTATCAGAAACTTACTCAGTTGAAGGGTCTGAGCAATCTTTAAAACTTAAAACATTAAATGATGAATTGACTCGTTTTTACAAACAAACAGATTCATTGGGAAAAGCCATGCAAACTTTGCAAGCAAAAGGAGACATGAATGCTATGATTCAAGGGCAAATGGCATATCAGAGCATGAATCAAGAACATATGGGGTTCATCAAATCATTTATCGATGAAAACCTTGGTTCATTGGTGACTTTAGCTACCCTTCAAAAGCTCAACCCTGATCAAGATGCAGCGTATTTTAAAAAGATTGCAAATGGTTTAAAGCAAACGATGCCCAATTCTGATTACTATGCGTCAATTCAAGCAAAAGTGGCCTCAATGTCAGCTGTCTCTGTAGGATCAGAAGCTCCAGAGATCTCTTTACAAACTCCAGAAGGCAAAACAGTATCGCTTTCTGACTATAGAGGTAAGGTAGTACTGGTAGATTTTTGGGCTTCTTGGTGCAGGCCTTGTAGAGCTGAGAACCCCAATGTTGTTCGCGTATACAATAAGTATAAAGATAAAGGCTTTGATGTGTTGGGAGTTTCGCTTGATCAGCGTAAAAACTCTTGGTTATCAGCTATTGAAAAAGACGGATTAACCTGGAACCACATCAGCGATTTAAAAGGATGGCAATCATCAGTAGTGCCCGTGTATAAAATCAAAGGTATTCCCCATACAGTCTTAGTAGGAAAAGATGGTAAGATATTAGCCAAAAACTTAAGAGGCCCTGCTTTAGAGCAGAAACTTAAAACTGTTTTAAACTAAACGTAAAAAGCTTTCTTTCTTAGCATGCAACCTTTTTTTTATTAGTGCGTTATAAAAGATATTCATGCACAATTATGCATGAATATTTAAAATTATTTTAAGATGATAACGCGTAATACAGTCTTCTTAGCATTCAGCTTATTTATTATTCAGTCATGTGTTAAGAATGATGAGTTTGCAATTGATGAAGATGGAAACCTTATTATTGTTGAAAATGATAACAACACATCTAATCAGACTGATATAACTACTGCTCCATTAGATTTACTCTGTGATGGATTAAGTAGTGATTCTTATTTAGCGTTCAATTTGACAAGTAATTTAGAATATCAAATGGTTGACTTAAACAGTGGTTTACTTACAACACACCAGGTAGTTTCTACAGAACAATTCAACAATCAAACTTACTTTAAAACAACCGCTGTAAATGATTCTAATACAACAGATAAATACTACAGACAGGCAAGCAATTTGAATATTTATTTGTATGATACATTTTTTGGACAAGAAAGGTTGTTAATTCCTGGCAATCCTTCTGTAGGTGAAACTTGGACAGAAAATTATTTGATACCAATAACTTATGAGGTTGTGAGTCTAAATGCTACTCAGACTCTTGCTAATGGCTGCACTTATTCTGACTTACTTAAAATTAAAGTACTCCTAAACACTTCTTTTTTTGGGCATTTTTATTACAAAAAGGGTATTGGTTTGGTTTGTGCTGATGGTCAGAACGGTCAACTCACTTCATATTTAACCTCAGTAACTGCTCCGTAAAATCATTAAGCGTATCTTTGCACAGATCTGTAAAAGATCTTGTAAAATATTTTAATGAAGCAATTCTTATTTTTCTTTTTTGGGGCTGTTCAATTTGCTCAAGCCCAAAACTATTTTCAACAACAAGTTGATTATAAAATTGAAGCAGTACTCAACGATAAAAACCATTCACTCTCAGCTTTTCAAACCATTGAGTACACCAATAATTCAAATCAATCTTTAAGTGAAATTTGGTTTCACATTTGGCCCAATGCATATAAAAATCAACAAACAGCACTTTCAAAGCAAATTTTAGAAAATGGTAATGAGGCCATGTATTTTTCAAGCCCGTTACAAAGAGGCTACATTGACAGTTTAGATTTTAGGGTGGATGAGCAGCCAGTGGTGTGGCAATATGATACACAGCACATTGATATTTGTAAACTGACTTTAAATACTCCTTTAAAATCTGGCGAAAAAATTACCATTACCACGCCCTTTTATGTAAAAATTCCTGTCAGTAGTTTTTCAAGATTAGGCCATTATAAACAATCTTATCAACTCACGCAATGGTATCCAAAGCCAGCAGTTTTTGATCAGCAGGGTTGGCATGCCATGCCTTATTTAGATCAAGGAGAGTTTTTCTCTGAGTTTGGGTCTTTTGATGTGCGCATTACTTTGCCTGAAAATTATGTGGTTGGAGCTACAGGAGATTTGCAAACTCCATCAGAACAGCAGTGGTTAGATCAAAAATCTATAGAGGGTAAAGCTTTTGTAGATAGCTTGCAATCAAAGTCAGTTCTTTCAGACTCAATTGTACCCTCATCCACCCGAACAAAAACCATTCGTTACACTCAAGAAAACGTACACGATTTCGCGTGGTTTGCAGACAAGCGTTGGCATGTGTTAAAATCTGAAGTTGAGTTGCCCTCTTCAAAAGAAAAAGTAGCGCTCTATGCTATGTTTTTAAACCATGAGGCCCACCTTTGGAAAAATAGCATGGAGTATATGCACGATGCGATTTATTACTACTCAAAGTGGAATGGAGACTATCCATATAAACAAATGACTGCGGTAGATGCTCCTATCTCTGCTGGAGGAGGTATGGAATATCCTAACATTACTGTAATAGGAGCTTCACGAAATGCACAAGTATTAGAAACCGTGATTATGCATGAAATTGGGCACCAATGGTTTTACGGTGTGTTGGGCTCAAATGAACGAGATTATCCTTGGATGGATGAAGGCATCAATTCATTTAATGAGCTAAGATACATGCAAACTAAATATCCGAATCTGACTTTACTAGGTGATAATCCTAAAAAAATGGCTAAAAAATTTGATTTAGATCGCCCTTATCAACATCAGTATTATTTGTCTTATTTATTGGGGGCAAGACTAGGTACTGATCAAGGCCTATCAACAAAATCAAAAGATTACACCTACATGAATTATGGCACGAATGTGTACATGAAATCAGCTGTATTGTTCAATTATTTATTTCATTATTTAGGCCAAAAAACTTTTGATCAATGTATGCAACAATACTTCAAAGATTTTAAGTTTAAACATCCTTACCCTAAAGATGTACAAGCTGTTTTTGAGCAGGTGAGCGGCAAAGATTTATCTTGGTTTTTTAAAGCAATTTTACCTACTGACCAAAAAATAGATTACAAGGTGTGCTCGATCAAAAAAGCAAAGCATGATTCAAATTCCTATCATTTAAAAATTAAAAATAAGCAAGAAACACATGTACCATTTTTGTTGGGCACCTTAAAAGGGGATTCAATTGTATCTAGCACTTGGCATTTTCCAACCGAAAAAACATCTGACATCTGCATAAAAGATCAGGCAGATCAGTTTGTGATCAATCCATTTTTAAACATGCCTGAATTGTATACCCACAACAATCGTATACACACAAAAGGCTTGTTTAAGAAAATTGAGCCCCTTCAAATCAAAAGCCCTTTTACTATTGAACGAGGCGATCGCACTCAAGTTTTTTATACTCCACTCACGGGCTACAACACCTATGATAATTATTTGTGGGGATTAGGGGTTTACAATAGCTTTTTGCCCGCTCAGAAGTTTAATTATCAGTTTTTTCCTATGTATAGTTTTCAGACCAAGCGCGTACTGGGTTATGCTCACATGGGTTATAAAATAGTACCAAAAAAAGGTCCTTTTAGATTGCTTAAGGCAGGTGTTGGATTAAACCGATTCACAAGAGATGAGATTACGTACAACAATGAAGATTATTCAGCTCCTTACTTACGTATTAATCCTTATATAGATATTACTTTAAGAAAAAAATATGCGAGATCTAAAACATCTCAGTACATTAACTTATCTAATCCTCGAATTAGGGAAGAGTCTTTAGTGGCTTATTTTGAAAACTTATTTGACTCATCGCCAAGTAGATATGAAAATGCTACACACAATTATAATTTATGGCGATTAACCTATGAGCTCATCAACACTGATAACATTCATCCTTTTCAGGCTCACACAAGAGTTGAATACAAACCAACTTCTGATTTTGATGCTGATTTCATAAAAGCCCAAGCGAGTTTTAAAATTTCAGAGCAATACAACAAGAAGGGTAGCACCTTTTCGGCACGTGTATTTTTGGGTGGATTCATCACAAACAACACCAATAATGGCCGTTACAATTTCAGAATGGATGGCAACAATCAAAGAGGCTTAGATTATGCATATGATCAGGTATTTTTAGCAAGAAGTGAAAACGCTGGGTTATGGTCACAACACTTTTATCAAGGGCAAGGCAATTTTAAGGTAGCTACGCCACTAGGGCAGTCAAACGAATTTCTATCTGCCTTGAACTTAACGGCTGACGCGCCTTTTTCTAAATTGATTGGGGCCTATGCTGATTTTGGATACAATGCTAATCAAGATTTCTTATTCAATTCAGGGGTATATTTAGGTAAGCCTTCAGTGTTTTGTGTGTATTTGCCGGTGGCTTCTTCTCAAAACATTCAAAACGTACCAAGCTATAGTGCGAGCAAGTATTATGAGAAAATTAGGTTTGTATTGAATTTCAATTTGTTTAACATCTTTAAGCAGTCAGATAAATTGCTTTCAGGGCTTTAAGAAACTGTTTAAATGAGCAATAAAAAGAACATATATTTTGCCTCTGATTTTCATCTTGGAGCGCCTAATTACAAGTCTTCTCGTGAAAGAGAGAAAAATATTGTGCAATGGCTATCTTCGATAGAAAAAGACTGTGCAGAACTCTATTTGGTTGGAGATGTATTTGATTTTTGGTTTGAATATAAAACAGTAGTTCCTAAAGGATATGTAAGGTTACTAGGCAAATTAGCTCAAATGGTTGATGCAGGCGTGCAATTGCATATATTTAAAGGCAACCATGACATGTGGATGCGCGATTATTTTGAGCAAGAATTAGAAGCTAAAATTTACAGTGCTCCAATTATTCGAGAGATTGCAGGTAAAACCTTCTTCATTGGTCATGGTGATGGATTAGGCCCCGGAGATCATGGCTATAAGTTTTTGAAACGCATTTTTTCAAATTCAATTTGTAAATGGTTATTTGCACGCTTGCACCCTAATTTTGGGGTTGGCTTGGCCAATTTTTGGTCTAAAACCTCAAGGGCACATACAGGCAGTTCAGAAGATGCCTATTTGGGCGATGAAAACGAGTATTTGGTACAGTTCTGTTTAAAACATTCTAAAGAACACCCACAGATTGATTATTATATTTTCGGTCACCGTCATTTACCTTTAGAAAAAAGGGTTCATAGTGCAACATATATTAATCTAGGCGAATGGATTCAATATAACACTTACGCGGTTTTTGATTCAATTCACATGAAGTTGTTAACATTTCACCAGTAAGCTGGTACTTTGTATAATTCAAAAAATTAATATTGTATTGTTTAAACTCAGCTACCTATGGTAGTTTTTAAAATCAAACAAATGAAAAAAAGAATATTAACACTTGCTGCTATTGCTGGGCTTTTTGCTTCTAGCGCTACAGCACAAAACCAAGACTACATGCATGGTGTAGGATTGCACTTTGGAACCATGCAATACAATGGAGATTTAGCCAATGAGTATTTTTCAACTGAAAATTTACACGGAGCCATTGGAGTTTCTTACAATCATTATGTGAACAAAGCATTAGATGCAACTTTAATGTTTTCACATGGTAGAATTGACCATAACTCAGGCCCTTTAAATCCATCATTCAAAACAAACTTGTACAACTTTGATTTGATGTTGAAGTATAAGTTTAACAATGGTTATTTGTTAAGAGAAGATTTTCCTGTAGCACCTTTCTTTCACGTAGGTATTGGTGATGCAATTTCTACTTCTAACAGGTATCCGAATGACAACACGGCAATTGATTTCAATTTTCCTATCGGTGGTGGATTAGTGATCTCTCCAGCTACAAGATTAAGCGCTGTAATCCAAACTACACACCATTGGACATTCACTGATGCTTATGATGGATGGGTATCTAAAGTAGGTGAGCCAAACAACGATAACTTTTTGTTCACTTCTGTTGGATTGAATTATAACTTCAATACCATTCAAGATAGAGATCGCGATGGAGTAGCTGATGATAAAGATTTGTGCCCAGATGTAAAAGGTACTGAGTCTGCAAATGGCTGCCCTGATGCCGATAACGATGGAGTGGCAGATGCTGAAGATAAGTGTAAGACTTTAGCAGGTATTGCTGCAAACAAAGGTTGTCCTAAAATTCAAAAAGCTGATCTTAAGATCATGAACATGGCGATGCAAGGATTGTTCTTCAAGACAGGTTCTGCGACAATTGAAGACAAGTCTTACCCAGTGTTAGACAACGTTGTAGCTGTAATGAACAGACATCCTGAGTACAACCTTTCTATTGAGGGGCATACTGATAATACAGGTAATGCTGATAGCAACTTAAAGCTTTCTCAAGATAGAGCTGCTGCTGCTGCTGCTTACATTTCAGGAAAAGGTATTTCTACTGATAGAATTGCTGCTGCAGGTTACGGTCAAACAAAACCAATTGCTGATAACAGTACTGAGGTAGGAAGAGCTAAAAACAGAAGAGTTTCTTTTAGAATTACCTTCTAAGCTTTTAAGAAGTTTTAAAAATTAGAAAAGGCCTTGAGATTTTATCTCAGGGCCTTTTTTTATAATTTTTTTGTTTGTTTTATTTTGTACTTTCAAAAAAAATTGAAAAATTTGAAATACAATTAATTTATCACAATGAAAACAAACAACTATTTTTTTAAAACCATATTATTTTCAGCATTATCGTTGATTAGTTTTTCAGCTCTACACAGTCAAACAGCTCGTTTGCAAGTCATTCACAACTCAGCTGACGCAGCCGCTGCTAGTGTTGATGTATATTTAAATGGCACACTTTTATTAGATGATTTTACTTTTAGAACAGCTTCTCCATTTATTGATGCACCTGCGGGTCAGCCCTTAGAGATTGCTATCGCTCCTGCTACGAGCACTTCAGTGACAGATTCAATTCCAGGACTAGTATTCAGTGGTATTGTACTTACAGATCAAGAAACATATGTAGTAGTAGCCAACGGAACAGTAAGCGCAACAGGCTATGCTCCTGCTCAGCCTTTTAACTTAGATGTCTTTGCAGGCGCAAAAGAGCAAGCATCAACAGCTGGCAATACTGATGTTTTAGTGTATCATGGATCTACTGACGCACCAACTGTTGACGTTGATGAAGCTACAGCAGGCAATTTAGTTGATGATATAAGTTATAGTGAGTTTGCAGGTTATTTACCTCTTGCAACTGCAGACTATCAGCTTCAGATTAAAGATGCTGCCGGAGTGACTACAGTGGCAAGTTTTGATGCACCTTTAGCAACTCTTAACTTACAAGATTCAGCTTTAGTGGTCTTAGCTTCTGGATTTTTAGATCCATCTCAAAATAGTAACGGTGCAGCCTTTGGATTATGGGTGGCGTTGCCAGGTGGAGGTAATTTGATTGAATTACCAACTCCAACAACCTCTTTAACTAGTGTAAAAGCAATTGATTTTGATTTGTACCCTAATCCAACACAAGATTATGTTTATGTAAAATCAAGTGAACCTATTGATGAGATACGTATTTTTGATGCTCAGTCAAGACTTGTTCAGCACATAGTAAATTCTGCTACCAATCAAGTGATTGATTTGAAAGATCTAAATACAGGTCAATATATGATTCAAGTTAGACAAGGATTAACTCAGAGCAATAAGGTTCTTTTTAAGAATTAATTATTCATGTAAAAAAGATAAAAGGGGCCTTAAAGCCCCTTTTTTTATTTATTATTTTGAGAAAATTATGGGGTATATCGTTTGAAATATCTATCTTTCTTTTTCAAAATTGAATTCAAAAATCAATTTAAAATTTATAGTATAATATGAAGTTTTTAGTTTGTATAAGTAAAGTTCCTGATACCACTTCAAAAATTGCCTTTACTGATGGCGATACGAAGTTTGATGAGAATGGTATTCAGTTTATTGTAAACCCTTATGATGAGTGGTATGCCTTGGTGCGTGCTTTAGAACTTAAAGAATCTTTAGGAGGAAGCGTAACCATCATTACTGTTGGAGGCCAAGCCGATGAGCCTGTGATGCGTAAAGCATTGGCTATCGGGGCTGATGAAGCCGTAAGAATTGATGCTGAGGCAAAAGACCCTGGTTACATTGCTACGCAAATAGCATCTTATGCAAAAGACAAAGATTTTGATATAGTCTTCTGCGGAAAAGAAACCATTATGTACAACAATGCACAAGTTCCTGCTGCAGTTGCAGAGTATTTAGACGTACCTTTTATTTCACTGGCCACTAAGCTTGATTTAAATGGCAACACTGCAACAATTGAGCGCGATGCGCAAGGAGGTGTTGAGGTGGTTGAATTGCAAACTCCATTTGTATTGAGTGCAGCAAAAGGAATGGCAGAGCAGCGTATTCCGAACATGAAGGGCATTATGGCGGCAAGAACAAAGCCTTTAAATGTGGTGCCTGCATTTGATGCTGCTGAAACTACACAGGTTGTTTCATATGAAACGCCATCGGGAAAAGCAGAATGTAAGTACATCGATCCTGAAAACATGGATGAATTAGTTAGTTTATTACACAACCAGGCAAAAGTTATTTAATTATGAGCGTATTAGTATTTGCAGATGCCAAAAATGGCAAAGTCATCAAATCAGCTTTTGAAGCTGTATCTTATGGTGCAAAAGTGGGTGGAGGAAGCTGCATTGCAGTAACCTACGGAGATGTTTCTAATGCCGATGAGCTTGGTGCTTATGGTGCAAGTGAAGTTGTTGTTGCAAAAAGTATTGCAGACAATGATTCTCAAGTATTAAGTGCACTAGTAGCTGATGTGGCTGGGCAGAAAGGAGCCAATACCATTATTTTTTCTCAAGATTTTACAGGAAAAGCAATTGCGCCTAGAGTGGCAACAAAACTTTCAGCTGGCTTAGTCTCTGGAGCTGTAGATTATCCTACGGCAGATTTTACCATCAAGAAAACAGCCTTTTCAGGCAAGGCTTTTGCCAATGTGAAAATCACTACAGATAATAGGGTAATTTCAGTATTGCCAAATTCAGTAGGTGCAGAAAATACCGGAGGAAGCGCTACAGTTTCTGATTATGCAGGAGATGTAGGAGTGTCAAAAGTGAAAATCATTGAATCGAAGAGTGCTGCAAGTGATGGCTCTGTTCCATTGCCAGAAGCAGAATTGGTAGTCTCTGCAGGTAGAGGGCTTAAGGGTCCTGAAAATTGGGGAATTGTTGAAGATTTAGCAAATGCTATGGGTGCAACTACTGCCTGCTCAAGACCTGTTGCCGACATTGGTTGGAGACCGCACCACGAGCACGTTGGTCAAACAGGTGTTGCCATTAGACCTAATTTGTACATTGCAGCTGGTATATCTGGAGCAATTCAGCATTTGGCTGGTGTGAATGGTAGTAAAGTGATTGTAGTAATCAACACTGATGCTGAAGCACCTTTCTTTAAAGCCGCTGATTATGGTATTGTTGGAGATGCTTTTGAAGTATTGCCAAGATTAACAGAAGCTTACAAAAAATTCAAAGCTTCAAACTAATCATTTTTGGATAAAATAGGTTTAGAAATAGTAGGATTGTCTTATTCTCAGACCCAAACCGGAGCATATGCTTTGGTGTTGGGTGAGCGAGAAGGGCAAAGAAGATTACCTATCATCATAGGAGGCTTTGAAGCACAAGCCATTGCCATTGAGATGGAAAAAATGCAGCCTTCAAGGCCTTTGACACATGATTTATTTAAAAACTTTGCAGATGCCTTTGAGATCAATGTCAAAGAGGTGATTATCTACAACTTGGTAGAAGGTATTTTTTATGCCAAACTCATTTGTGATAATTCAAGCGAAGAAATTGAAATAGACACAAGAACTTCTGATGCAGTTGCCCTTGCCTTGAGGTTTGAAGCTCCTATTTATACTTATGAGTTTATTTTATCATCGGCTGGTATTATTTTAGAAGGAGATCAAGACACTGATGGTGGTTCAACAGAACAAGTTGAAGTTGATTTATCTACAGATCAATCACCTGCACAACACCAACCCAAAGAGCTGTCGGTGAAAGAACTTGAAGTTGATCTTCAAAAAGCAATTGCCAAAGAAGACTATGAAAAAGCTTCAAAGATTCGCGATGAGATCAATAGGCGAAAGAAATAGAATCAATTACATGAAGCTGTTAAATTTATTCTTTTGTGTGTTGATGCTCACAAGTGTTTTGGGTTGTTCTAAAGATGATGCAGAACAGATGCCTTGTCAGGCAGATCAAAATGGCATCTCACAAGGCACTAGCAGTTTCACATTTAAATCAGAGAATTTTTCTTGCTATGATCAGTGTGGATCCTTACAGATATTCAACCACATAGATGATGGCATCTCTGATGGCACAGTAACTATTGTGGGCACCAGATCTGAAGGCAATCAACTGGTAACAGTTTCTATTTCTTTTCGACTATTTTGGAACACGGCTGATGGTATCTCAGATACCTATACTATTTCAGATTCCGATGCAAATGATACCTATTTAGACCATTTAAGTATTTATTTAGAGTCTTGGTCAGATACTCAAGGCAATGTTCAGCAACAATATACAAGCAACAATCCACAATCAAGTATAGTCTTTACGCATTTAGGCGGTCAATCGTACAACTTAAATTTTGATGTTACCTATATTGATGGTACCACAGCGAGTGGTAATGTTACTTGTGACCTTATTGTTCAAGAAGGCGACTTTTAAGAGGTTTAAATCACCACATTTACAATCTTTTTCGGCACTACAATCATTTTCTTAGGTGTTTTACCTTCTAACCACTTTTGAGCCTCATTAGAGCCTAATACACGCTCTTCAACTTCTTTGGGGTTCAGAGAGGCAGGCAAGGTCATTTTAAAGCGCATTTTACCATTGAACGATACTGGGTAAGTAATTTCATTTTCAACTAAGTGTGTAGCATTAAACTTTGGCCATGGCGCATGGTGTAATCCACCCTGAAAACCTAAACTTTCATATAATTCTTCGGCAATAAAGGGGGCAAAAGGCTCTAAAATCACAAGTAGATCTTTGAGTATTTCTTTGTTGTGGCACTTTTGCTCAGTCAGCTCATTTACAGC
The DNA here is from genome assembly GCA_020631045.1 of Flavobacteriales bacterium. Taxonomy (GTDB): domain Bacteria; phylum Bacteroidota; class Bacteroidia; order Flavobacteriales_G; family JALEGO01; genus JAHDHZ01. Next base: position 27,699 of record JAHDHZ010000030.1, read on the forward strand.
AATCATAAAGGCACTGATGGGCGTGTTGAACGCATGACGCTCTAAATCTTCACTGACCTTTTTAATGGTTTTGTGTAGCGTTTTTAAAGAAGCTTTACTGGCAGGGGCCTCATTGACACACAATGCATCTTCTTGATAGAACAAACGGTATAGTTTGTTTAAAAAATTATTTACCCCATTAATGCCTTTCACATCCCAAGGCTTTGCTTGCTCAAGAGGGCCTAAAAACATTTCATAGCATCTTAAAGTATCTGCTCCAAACTTTTCAACCAGCTCGTCTGGAGTTTGCACATTGTATTTACTCTTAGACATTTTTTCAACTTCGCTTCCACACAAATAAGAACCGTCATCTTCTAATACGAATTCTGCTTTAGCGTATTCAGCCCGCCAGTTTTTAAACCCTTCAAGGTTAAGTTTATCGTTATCAACCAAAGCAATATCTACATGCAGTCGAGCGGTTTTATATTCTTTTCGCTTAGAAAATGTAATGAATTTACCAGAATCTTTACAACGGTACACAAAGCTACTACGCCCTAATATCATGCCTTGATTAATGAGTTTTTTAAAAGGCTCATCAAAACCAATATATCCTAAATCATATAAAAACTTACACCAAAAACGGGCATACAGCAAATGCCCTGTAGCGTGTTCGCTTCCGCCGATGTAAAGGTCAACTTGATTCCAATAATCAGTATTTTTTCGATCGGCAAAGGTTTGATTATTATGAGGATCCATATAACGCAGATAATACCAAGAAGAGCCTGCCCAACCCGGCATGGTGTTATATTCCATCCGATCGCCGTAAAAGCTTTTCCAATCTTCCTTTTTGGCTCTTGCTAGTGGTGGTTCACCATCGGCGGTAGGTAAGTATTGATCAACTTTAGGCAGTTCTATAGGCAATTGCGCATCTTCTACAACCTGAGCTATCTGATCTTTATAATATACCGGAAAAGGCTCTCCCCAATAACGCTGTCGTGAAAACACAGCATCTCTTAATCGGTAATTGGTTTTACCCCATCCAATGCCTTTTTCTTCTATTTTTTGAATGGCTACACCGATGGCTTTTTTAGCCGTTAACCCATTTAAAAAGTCTGAATTTTCAAGCACAGCAGACTTGTCAGTACAGGCATTTTGGGAAAGGTCTGTGTCTTTAAAGATGTTTTTAATCTCAAGGTTGAAGTGTTTGGCAAATTTATAATCGCGCTCATCTCCTGCGGCCACTGCCATTACAGCACCTGTTCCGTACCCCATTAACACATAATCACTGATGTAAATTGCAATTTTTTCATCGGTAAATGGGTGCAATGCATAAGCGCCTGTGAAAGCTCCAGATACATCTTTTACATTAGCTTGTCGTTCACGTTCAGATTTTAGTGAAGCTTTTTCTTGATAAGCTTTTACTTCGTTTTCTTGGTTGGATGTCGTGATGCTTTGCACTAAGGGGTGCTCAGGAGCTAAAACCATAAAAGAAACTCCAAAAATAGTATCAGGTCGAGTGGTAAATACTTCAATGGTTGCGTCGTACCCGTCAATATTAAAAGTAACAGAAGCTCCTTTTGACTTGCCTATCCAATTTGTTTGTTGCTCTTTAAGGGAGTCGGTGAAATCAATTTTTTGTAATCCATCTAAAAGTCTTTGACTGTAGGCCGAGATGCGCATCATCCATTGGCGCATTTTCTTTTGCACAACCGGATGGCCTCCACGCTCAGAAACTCCGTCTTTCACTTCGTCATTGGCAAGTACCGTACCTAAGGCCTCACACCAATTCACCATAGTATCTGCCAGATAGGCAATGCGATAGTGGCCTAAGATCTCTTGTTGTTCTTTTTCTGAGTAGTTGTTCCACTCTTGTGCTGAAAAGGTATTTTCAAAACTGGCAGATGCTTGGGTTTTTGCATTTCCTTCTTTTTTAAAGGTTTCAATTAATGCATCAATGGGTTTTGCTTTATTTTCTTTGGTGTCGTAATAGGCGTTGAAGAGTTGCTTGAAGATCCACTGGGTGTGTTTGTAGTAAGCAGCATCTGAAGTGCGTACCTCACGTGACCAATCAAATGAAAAGCCAATTTTATCGAGCTGTTCACGGTATCTTGCCACATTATTTTTAGTGGTGATTTCTGGGTGTTGCCCTGTTTGAATGGCGTATTGCTCTGCGGGTAATCCGAATGAGTCATAACCCATAGGGTGTAATACATTGTACCCTTGATGGCGTTTGTAGCGCGCGAAAACATCTGAGGCGATGTATCCCAATGGGTGCCCTACATGTAATCCAGCGCCTGAGGGGTAAGGAAACATATCTAAGACATAATACTTGGGTTTAGTGTCAAAATCTATGGCTTTAAACACTTGTTTTTCGGCCCATATTTGGCGCCATTTTTGCTCGATTTCTTGGTGATTGTAAGGCATAGTGCAAATTTAGTGTTTTGTGTAGAACTTTGGGTTAAGTTTTTGTGAGCACTCAAACCTTGTGTTTGACAGCTCACAAAAACTTAACCCAAAGTTCTACACAAAGAACATTACTTTTGCATCTGTGTCTAAGATTTTAGGAATATCAGCCTTTTATCATGATGCCTCTGCTGCATTAGTGGTAGACGGGCAGGTGGTAGCTGCGGTGAGTGAAGAGCGTTTTTCGAGAATCAAGCATGATAAGTGCTTTCCTGCCCAATCGATCGCGTATTGTTTGAAGTTCTCAGGCATCTCTATTGATGAGTTAGATGCGGTTGTGTTTTATGAAAAACCCTTTTTAAAGTTTGAGCGGCTTTTAGAGACTTATTATGGATTTGCGCCCAGAGGATTTCGTTCTTTTTTAAAAGCGATTCCTGTTTGGATTTCAGAAAAACTGTTTTTAAAACAAAAAATCAAGAAAAACCTCTCAAAAGTGATGGATTATGATCAAAAAAAGCTCAAACTCTTGTTTTCTGACCATCATTTATCACATGCTGCAAGCGCTTTTTATCCTTCAAATTTTAAAAAAGCAGCCGTTTTAACCATAGATGGGGTTGGCGAGTATGCTACAACGCGTATTTCTCTGGGTGAAAACAATAAGATTAGACCCTTATTTGAGCAACATTTTCCGCATTCGATTGGGTTGTTTTATTCAGCTGTTACTCAGTTTTTGGGTTTTAGGGTAAATAATGGAGAGTATAAAGTAATGGGTTTGGCTCCGTACTCTAATAAAAAAAGTAATCAATCACTTACTTTTTTATATAAAATCAAAGACCATTTGTTGAAGGTTAATAAAGATGGCTCTGTTTTCATGGATCAAGCCTATTTTAATTATGCGACTGGTCTTACAATGATTGATCAGAAAAAATGGCAAGACTTGTTTGGGTTTTCTCAAAGATTACCTGACCAACCTTTAGAGCAAAAACATGCTGATTTGGCCCAGGCCACTCAACAAGTGTTAGAAGAGGTCGTATTGAAATTAGCTGCTCATGCTAAAGCACTTACTGGGGCTGATTATTTGTGCATGGCAGGTGGAGTAGCTTTGAATTGTGTGGCCAATGCCACTTTACGAGATCAAAAGGTATTCAAAGATATTTTTGTGCAGCCCGCCAGTTCTGATGCGGGTTCTGCATTAGGATCAGCCCTTGCAGTACAGCATTTATGTTTCACAGAGCAAAGCGCATCCACCCAAAAAGACAAACCCTTAAGCATGTATCTAGGGCCAAGTTATTCAAAAAAAGACCTAGAGGCATTTAATCAAAAAAAAGGTTTCTCCCCAGAGAAACTAGAGCTTGTTAAAATAGCCAAAGCCTTGCATGAAGGAAAAATAATTGGCTGGTTTCAAGGCCGTTTAGAGTTTGGCCCAAGAGCTTTGGGTAATCGTTCTATTTTGGCAGATGTAGCTCATCCACTAACCCAAGAAAAAATAAACAAGCTAGTCAAAAAAAGAGAAGATTTTAGGCCCTTTGCTCCGGTTGTTGTTGAGCAGCACTATGATCGGTATTTCAAAGCAAGCTCTAAGGCTCCTTACATGTTGTTTACCCATGAATTGAAAGATGAGTTGAAAATTGAAAAACCCCAGGGGTTTGATCAGCTTTCGTTGAAAGAGAAAAGAACATTTGTAAAAAGTGCCTTTCCGGCTATTACGCA
>JAHDHZ010000073.1 GCA_020631045.1 Flavobacteriales bacterium
AACATCAAATTTTCGGAGGCATAGGAGAGTCTATCGCAGGGCTTTTAGCAAGAAATAATCCTTTGCCTATTGAAATGGTAGGCGTAAATGATCAGTTCGGAGAGAGTGGTACCCCTGATCAATTACTTGAAAAATATGGCCTTTCAGCTAGCCATATTGTGAAAGCTTCTGAAAAAGTACTGAGTAGAAAAGATTGAAAAATATTGCCATCATAGGAGGAGGCAACTCAGGTGAGCGTGAAGTATCGCTTAAAAGTCTTGATTTTGTATACGATCAATTTGATCACAAACGTTATAAGGTATACAAGTGTGTATTGACTGATCATAAAATTGAAACCAGGATCAACGGAGTCATTCATAGAGTCGACTTAAATGATTTTACACTTTTTATTGATGGCCAAATCATCAAATTTGATTTTGTATACAATATGATTCATGGTACTCCAGGTGAAGATGGTTTGCTTGAAGGCATGTTAGATCTGCATCAAATTCCTTATAGCTCAAGTGGAGTGTTGCTATCAGCACTGAGTTTTAATAAAGCGGCCTTAAAGCATTATTTAAAGGGTTTTGACGGTATTGAAATGGCGAAATCTATTGAGTTGACTCAAGGGCATGTTGATTTGTCACTTCTTTCAGATTTTACTTTTCCATTGTTTATAAAACCCAACAAAGGAGGGTCAAGCGTTGGAGTGTTTAAAGTAGAAAAGCAAGATCAGTTGGCATCCACCATTAAAAATGCGTTGCAAAATTCAGAAAGTATATTGGTCGAAGAATTTATTGAAGGCACAGAAATTACCTGTGGTGTGTTTCAAGACTTTAATTCTGGCAAAGCAAAAGCCATTGATGTGACTGAGATTATTTTTGATGCCCCGTTTTTTGATTACAAAGCCAAGTACGAGTCAAAAACTACCCAAGAAATTACACCTGCCAGAATTGATCAAAAACACTACACGCACTGCAAAAGTATAAGTGAGCAGATGTATGATTTTTTAGGCTGTCGCAACATTGTGCGCATTGACTATATTTTAAAAGAAGATACACTCTATTTTATTGAGTTGAACTCTATTCCGGGTATGTCTAAAGAAAGTATTGTGCCTAGGCAGTTAAAAGTTCAAGGGGTAAACTTGACAGAGTATTTGACAAATTTGATTGAAGCTTTAGTGAGAGTTTAACCACTATTTTTTACCTTCGTTAAAAATTGATAGTATGGCATACGACGTAGTAATAATCGGATCAGGACCAGGCGGATATGTAGCCGCAATAAGAGCTTCTCAATTGGGTTTGAAAACAGCCATTGTTGAGAAAGAATCTTTGGGTGGAATTTGTTTGAATTGGGGATGTATTCCGACCAAGGCTTTGCTGAAAAGTGCTCAGGTATTTAACTATTTGAACCATGCTGAAGATTTTGGTATTAAAGTATCAAAAGCAACTGCTGATTTTAAAGCAGTGGTAGGCCGATCAAGAAAAGTGGCAGAAGGCATGAGTGGAGGGGTGCAGTTTTTGATGAAAAAAAATAAAATTGATGTTGTTAAAGGCTTTGGTAAGCTTAAAAGTGCTGGGCAAGTTGAAGTAACCGATGAGAAAGGCAAAACACAAGTATTAGATGCAAAGCACATTATTTTAGCCTTAGGCGCACGCTCAAGAACTTTGCCATCACTTCCGCAAGATGGCAAGAAAATCATTGGGTATAGAGAGGCGATGACCTTGCCTTCTCAGCCAAAATCAATGTTGGTAGTAGGCTCAGGAGCCATCGGTTCAGAGTTTGCCTATTTTTATCAGTCAATGGGTACGCAAGTCACCTTGGTTGAATTTCAATCAAGCATTGTTCCGGTTGAAGATGCAGAAGTATCTAAGCAGTTAGAGCGCTCGTTTAAGAAAATGGGCATGAATGTAATGACTTCCTCATCTGTCGAGGCAGTTGATACGAAGGGCAAGAAATGTGTGGCTACGGTAAAAACGAAGAAAGGCGAAGAAAAAATTGAAGCAGATGTTGTGCTCTCAGCGGTTGGAGTAGTTTCAAACTTAGAAGGTGTAGGACTTGAAGAAGTGGGCATTGCCACTGATAAAGGTAAAATCATGGTCGATGAGCACTACAAGACAAATATTCCGGGGGTGTATGCCATTGGAGATTGCGTGCCAGGCCAGGCACTCGCACATGTGGCATCTGCAGAAGGCATTATTTGTGTAGAGGCTATAGCTGGGCATAATCCTGAAAAACTAGATTATAATAACATACCGGGTTGTACCTATTGTGCTCCTGAAATTGCTTCTGTTGGAATGACAGAGCAAGCAGCAAAAGATGCAGGCTATGAGCTTAAGGTTGGAAAGTTTCCCTTCTCGGCTTCTGGTAAGGCAAGTGCAGCTGGTCATAAAGATGGTTTTGTAAAACTGATTTTTGATGCTAAGTACGGAGAATTATTAGGTGGGCATATGATCGGTTATAACGTTACTGAAATGATTGCAGAGCTTGTAATGGCAAGAAAGCTAGAGACTACTGGGCATGAGATCATCAAAGCAGTGCATCCGCATCCGACGATGAGTGAGGCGGTGATGGAGGCGGCGGCTGCTGCTTATGGCGAAGTCATACATTTATAAATTTTATCTTTTGCTTTCTATCTGCGTTAACATTGTTTTTGAAATGCCTCATTTACGCTTGTAAACTTCGGATTTCAAAAATCAATGAAGCCTTGATAGAAAACAAAACCTGAAAATTTACCCTCTAAGGGGCTTTTAGTACTTTTTAATACACAAGCAAGCACATTCAAAATATGTGTGGAATATTAGGCATATTTGATTTTAAGACAGATGCACAAAAGCATCGTGGGGCTTTAGATCGAGGGCTTGAGAAAATGCATTCTCGTGGCCCAGATTATAGAGGGGTATTTGAAGATAAGCATGCGCTTTTAGGGCACAACCGTTTAAGCATCATTGATACTAGTGCTGATGCACACCAACCTTTTTTTTCTTCAGATAAACGCTATGTGCTTGTGTTCAATGGCGAGATTTTTAATTTTAAGACGCTCAAATCAGATTTAGAAAAAAAAGGGGAGCAGTTTCTCACCAAATCAGACACTGAGGTGTTGCTACGCCTTTATATGATCTACCGAGCTGATTGTTTGAATATGCTCAATGGTTTTTTTTCATTTTGTGTGTATGATACCCTTCAGCAAACAGCCTTTTTAGGTACAGATCGCTATGGCATAAAGCCCTTTTATTACACTGAGCAAAATGACTTTTTTGCTTTTGGCTCAGAGCTTAAAGGATTGATGCAATTTAATATTCAAAGAGTGATTGATAGGCGTGCTTTGAAAACCTATTTTCACTTGCATTATGTGCCTGCTCCTTATTCGATGTTTGATAGGGTAAGTAAACTCTTACCTGGGCACTTCTTACTGCTTGATTTAAAACAGCAAAAAATCACCCAACATCAGTATTACACTCTAGAGGTTGCCCCTAGTGAAGATGATTACCCCACCGCTCAAAAAAAAGTACGTGATTTATTGGCATCAGCAGTTGAAAAACGCTTAGTCTCTGATGTACCTTTGGGCTGTTTCTTAAGTGGAGGAATTGACTCTTCAATCGTGGCTACCTTGGCGACTCAGCAAAAATCAAATTTACAAACCTTCTCAATTGGCTTTAAAGATCATACTTTTTTTGATGAGACCCATTATGCACAGGCAGTAGCAGATAAGATTGGGTCAACACACACAGTGTATAAGCTCTCTAATCAAGATTTATTAGACAATATTGATTCGATTTTTGATTACGTTGATGAGCCTTTTGCTGATTCTTCAATGATTGCGGTATATGCCTTGTGTAAACAGGTCAAGCAACATTGCACCGTGGCGCTTTCTGGTGATGGGGCAGATGAAGTGTTTTCAGGATATCACAAGCATGGTGCTTTTTATAGAATGCTCAATACAGGGGTTTCTGAAAAGGTGGTGTCTAATCTTGGCTTTTTGGCTGGTTTAATGCCCCAATCGCGTGGGGGAGTTCTGAGTAATAAGGCGCGTCAAGTATATAAGTACTACAAGGGGAGTAAACTGGGGTTGAAGGCGAGCTATTGGTCGTGGGCGGGGTTTGAATATGTCAATGACTTGCAAGCACTCGTGAAAACAACATCCACTCATAATATAAATGAAAATCAATGGATAGGTGACATAGAAAAGCAAAAAGGCATCAATGCTGTATTGTTGGCTGATCAAAAAATGGTTTTGAGTGGAGATATGCTGGTAAAGGTTGATCGCATGAGTATGGCTTCAAGTCTTGAAGTTAGATCTCCTTTTTTAGATTACAGATTGGTTGATTATGTAAATAGTTTACCTGAAGGCTACAAAATAAACAATCAAATAAAGAAGAGAATTTTACAAGAATCCTTCAAGAAAGATTTGCCTGATATGTTATTCAATCGATCTAAAAAAGGATTTGAAATTCCCTTGCAATACTGGCTTAAAAATAGTTTAAATAATCAAGTTAATTGGGCTTTTGATAGAGTAAGCAGTCAGAGTGAACTATTCGATGAAAGAACAGTTTTAAAGCTGCAAAAAAAGTTGAACTCAAATCATTCGGGTGATGCTCCTGCAAGTATATTTGCAATGCTCATTTTTCAAAAATGGTACGATACTTATTTTAATTGAAAAAGAAGATAAAAATATTGAGAATCATTAACCGCTTTAATTTGGGCGGGCCTACTTATAACGTGGCTTATTTGAGTAAGTATTTAGATGACCGCTTTGAAACACTTTTGGTCGGAGGGGCTAAAGATGAGAGTGAAGACACATCAACTTTTATCACCGAGAGTTTAGGGCTTAATCCTATTATCATTGATGAAATGCGCAGAGAAATCAGTCCTATAAATGATTATAAAGCCTACAAAAAGCTGAAAAAAATCATACAAGATTACAGACCAGACATTGTACATACGCACGCTTCAAAAGCTGGAGCTTTAGGCAGATTAGCAGCCTATCATTGTGGAGTAAGGCAAATCTATCATACCTTTCATGGGCACGTATTTCATTCCTATTTCGGAAAGCTTAAAACAACTTTTTATAAAAAAATTGAGCGTTATTTAGCAAAACGTTCGACCAAACTCATTGCAATTAGCAATCTTCAGAAAAAAGAGCTTAGTGATGAGCATGACATTGCAAAGTCTGAAAAATTTCATGTTGTTCATCTTGGGTTTGATTTAAGAAGGTTCTCTGAAAATACTGTATTCAACAGAAAAGATTTTAGAAAAAAATACAATTTAAAACCTTCTGAAGTGGCAATTGGAATAGTAGGTAGATTGGTGCCTATTAAAAACCACAAATTCTTTATTGATGCAGCTGAAAAAGTGATTCAGAAAACAAAAAAGGTAGTCAAATTCTTCATTATTGGCGGAGGAGAGTTAGAGCAAGAATTGAAAACCTATGTGAAAGCTAAAAACCTTGATCAAAAAATTACTT
>JAHDHZ010000031.1:0-25235 GCA_020631045.1 Flavobacteriales bacterium
TCAGCTGGTAGAGCAGTGGTCTCCAAAACCAAAGGTCGCGAGTTCGATCCTTGCCGCCCGTGCTAAAAAAAAATATGGAAGGATTAGTAACATATTTTAAAGAATCGTACAACGAGTTAGTAAATAAGGTAACATGGCCTACATGGTCTGAGTTACAATCAAGTGCTGTTATTGTGTTGATTGCAACTCTTATCATAGCTGGTATTATTTATCTAATGGATGTACTTTCTAGTAAAACTCTTGAATCTATTTATAACGCTTTTTAAATGGGTAACGTAAAAGACATAACGAAAAAATGGTACGTTGTTCGTGCAATCAGTGGTAAAGAGAAGAAAGTAAAAGAGCAGATTGAAATTGAAATCTCAAGATTAAATTTGCAGGATTATGTTTCTCAAGTGTTAATTCCAACTGAAAAGGTTTATCAAATCAGAAATGGAAAAAAAACAAGCAAAGAAAGAAACTTCTTTCCTGGATACATTTTAATTGAAGCTAATTTAGAAGGAGAAATCCCTCATATTATCAAAAATATTACGAATGTGATTGGGTTTATGGGTGCTGAGAAAAGAGGTGCTCCTCTTCCACTTAGAGATGCCGAAGTAAACCGAATTCTTGGTAAAGTTGATGAGCTTTCTGATAGCGAAGAAGAAATCAACATTCCATATGTTGTTGGTGAGCCCGTTAAAGTGATTGACGGACCATTCAATAATTTCTCTGGTATTATTGAAGAAGTGAACGAAGAGAAAAAGAAATTAAAAGTAAGTGTAAAAATATTTGGTAGAAAAACTCCTGTTGAGTTAAGCTACCTACAAGTTGAAAAAGAATAATTTAGATTGTTATGGCTAAAGAAATTGCTGGACTAATTAAATTGCAAATAAGAGGTGGAGCTGCAAATCCATCACCACCAGTAGGACCTGCTTTAGGTGCTAAAGGTGTAAACATCATGGAATTTTGCAAGCAGTTTAATTCAAGAACTCAAGACAAAGCGGGTAAAGTACTCCCTGTTGTAATTACTGTTTACGCAGATAAGTCTTTTGACTTTATTGTAAAAACACCTCCTGTTGCTGTTCAGCTTTTAGCTGCAGCTAAATTAAAATCTGGATCTGCTGAACCTAATAGAAAAAAAGTGAAAAATATTTCTTGGGATCAGGTAAGAACAATTGCTGAAGAGAAAATGCCTGATTTAAATTGCTTTGAGGTTGACTCTGCCATGATGATGGTAGCAGGAACTGCTCGCAGTATGGGTATTACTATTTCGGGAGGAACCCAACCAAAACAACTTGCATAATTCGACAACTATAAGAAAATGGGAAAACTGACTAAAAAATATAAAGAAGCTCTCACAAAGTACAATCCAGAGAAAAGCTATGATCTTACTGAAGCTAGTAAGATCATCAAAGAGATTTCTTCTACCAAATTTGATGCATCAGTAGACATCAGTGTAAAGCTTGGAGTTGATCCAAAAAAAGCAAATGAAATGGTAAGAGGAACGGTAACACTTCCTCATGGTACAGGTAAAGATGTAAAAGTACTCTGTTTGTGTACGCCTGACAAAGAAGCTGATGCAAAAGCTGCTGGAGCTGACTATGTAGGTTTAGATGAATACATTGAAAAAATTAAGGGTGGATGGACTGACATCGACGTCATTGTCACTATGCCAAGTGTTATGGGTAAAGTTGGTGCTTTAGGTCGAGTATTAGGACCTAGAGGTTTAATGCCAAACCCAAAATCAGGTACAGTAACCATGGATGTTGGTAAAGCTGTAAAAGACGTAAAGGGCGGAAAAATTGACTTCCGTGTAGACAAATACGGCATTGTACATGCCAGTATTGGTAAAGCATCGTTTGATCACGATAAAATAGCAGATAATGCTAATGAGCTGTTACAGACCATAAACAAGCTCAAACCCGCTTCCACAAAAGGTACTTATGTGAAAAGTATTTTCATGTCAAGTACTATGAGTCCAAGTGTTATGGTCGATCTCAAATAATTAACCTCTAATACTGTTTAGAAATGACAAGAGAAGAAAAAAATCAACAGATTGCAGTGTTGGCCGACAAAATTCAAGAGACACCTGTCTTTTATTTGGCAGATATTTCTGAATTAGACGCCGAAGCTACAAGTAAGTTGAGAAGAGAGTGTCACAAAAAGAGTATCTCTTTGCAAGTGGTTAAAAACACATTGCTCAAAAAGGCTTTAGAGAAATCTGAAGACGAGAACTATACTCCAATTTTTGATATTCTTAAAGGAAACACTTCTATCATGTTTGCTGATACAGCTAATGCTCCTGCAAAATTAATTAAGGAGTTTAGAAAGAAGAATGACAAGCCTATTTTAAAGGCTGCATACTTTGATCAGGAAACATATTTAGGGGATGAACAACTTGAAATGCTTGCAGCACTTAAATCTAAAGAAGAGCTACTTGGAGACATTGTTACTTTATTACAATCTCCTGCTAAAAATGTAGTTTCTGCTTTAAAATCAAGTGGTAGTACGCTTTCAGGTATTCTTAAAACTTTAGAGAATAAATAAACAACTCAATTATTAATATATTATAAAACAATTTAATCATGGCCGATTTAAAAGATTTTGCTGAAAAACTAGTTAACCTTACTGTAAAAGAAGTAAACGAACTAGCTACAATTTTAAAAGACGAGTATGGCATTGAGCCTGCTGCTGCTGCAGTTGCAGTTGCTGGTGGAGCTGCTGGAGGCGGAGCTGCTGGAGGTGGCGAAGAGAAAACAGAATTTGATGTTATCTTAAAGTCTGCAGGTGGCGAAAAGCTTAAAGTTGTTAAGCTTGTAAAAGACTTAACTGGTTTAGGTCTTAAAGAAGCAAAAGAAATTGTAGACAGCGCACCAAAAGCACTTAAAGAAGGTGTTGGTAAAGATGAAGCTGAAGCTTTAAAGAAAGATCTTGAAGCAGTAGGTGCTGAAGTAGAGCTTAAATAAGCCCTTACTTTTACCTTATAAACCTGCCAAATTACATGACCTGTAATTTGGTGGGTTATTTTGCTTTTACCTCACACTTTTCACCTCACATATCAACTCAAGTATGACTGAAATCAACGGAAGAGTTAGTTTTGCTAGCTCAAAAAACAAAATCGAATACCCAGATTTTCTTGAAATTCAAGTAAAATCATTTAAAGATTTTTTTCAATTAGATACTTCTCCTGAAAATAGAGAAGACGAAGGCTTGTTTAAGGTTTTTTCTGAAAACTTCCCAATTACAGATTCAAGAAACAGCTTCGTATTAGAATTCTTAGATTACTTTGTAGATCCTCCCAGATACACTATTGATGAGTGTATTGAAAGAGGACTTACCTACGGCGTTCCTTTGAAGGCCAAATTAAAACTAGATTGTACAGATCCAGACCATGAAGATTTTGAGCAAACTGTTCAAGATGTTTACTTAGGAACCATTCCGTACATGACTCCCAGAGGTTCTTTTGTCATAAATGGTGCAGAGCGTGTGATTGTTTCTCAACTACATCGTTCTCCTGGTGTATTTTTTGGACAAAGCTTCCATGCAAATGGAACAAAGCTTTATTCTGCTAGAGTTATCCCATTTAGAGGTGCTTGGATCGAATTTGCAACTGACATTAACAATGTTATGTATGCGTATATTGATCGTAAGAAAAAGCTACCTGTAACTACCTTATTTAGAGCAATCGGCTATGAAACAGATAAAGATATCTTAGAGATCTTTAATTTGGCTGAAGAGATCAAAGTAACCAAAACAGGTTTAAAGAAATTCATTGGCAGAAAACTTGCTGCAAGAGTCATCAAATCATGGTTCGAAGACTTCGTTGATGAAGATACAGGTGAGGTAGTATCTATTGAGCGAAATGAAGTCATCATTGACCGTGAGGTCATCATAGATGAAGAGGTAATTGAGCAAATTTTAGACTCTGGTGAAAAAACCATTCTTCTACATAGAAAAGATGTTAGCCAGACTGATTATGCCATCATTTACAATACTCTTCAAAAAGATCCTTCAAATTCTGAAATTGAAGCAATAGAACACATCTACCGTGTTTTAAGAAATTCTGAGCCACCAGATGAAGAAACCGCTAGAGGTATTATTGATAAACTATTCTTCTCAGACAAACGTTACGATTTAGGAGAGGTTGGAAGATATAGAATCAACAAAAAATTAGGCTTAGAAATTGATGCTGAAACAAGAATCTTAACCAAACAAGATATTATCTGTATCATCAAGTACTTAATTGAATTAGTGAATTCAAAAGCAGATGTAGATGATATCGACCACTTATCAAACAGACGTGTAAGAACAGTTGGAGAACAATTGTATTCTCAATTTGGAGTAGGTCTTGCTCGAATGGCTAGAACAATTCGTGAGCGTATGAATGTACGTGACAATGAAGTGTTTACTCCTATTGACCTGATCAATGCCAAAACACTCTCATCAGTCATCAATTCATTCTTCGGAACAAATCAGCTTTCTCAGTTCATGGATCAAACCAATCCACTCTCTGAGATCACCCACAAGAGAAGACTCTCTGCTCTTGGACCTGGTGGTTTATCAAGAGAACGAGCTGGTTTTGAGGTGCGTGATGTTCATTACACACACTACGGCCGTTTGTGTACCATTGAAACTCCTGAAGGTCCGAACATTGGTCTGATTTCTTCTCTTTGCGTATATGCTAAAGTGAATAAACTTGGTTTCATTGAAACACCTTACAAAAAAGTAAAAGACGGCAAGGTTCAATTGAATCAAGAGCCGATTTACTTAAGTGCCGAAGAAGAAAATGATATGACCATTGCTCAAGCCAATGCAATCATTGATGATAAAGGAAACTTCAGAGACGATAAAGTAAAAGCGCGTTTCGAAGGTGATTTTCCAGTTGCAGCTCCAAAAGACATTCATTTGATGGACGTTGCTTCAAACCAGATTGCATCTGTTGCAGCATCTTGTATTCCTTTCTTAGAGCACGATGATGCCAACCGTGCATTGATGGGCTCTAACATGCAGCGTCAAGCAGTTCCATTGATGAATCCTGAATCTCCAATTGTTGGTACTGGTCTTGAGTATTCGATTGCGAAAGATTCAAGAGTATTGATCAATGCTGAAGGTAACGGAACAATTAAATATGTTGATGCTAAAACCATTCAGGTTGAATACAAAAGAACTGAAGAAGAAGAACTCGCTAGTTTCAACAAAAACTTAAAGAGTTATAACCTCACCAAGTTCACAAGAACAAACCAAGGAACTTCGATTAACATTCGTCCAATTGTAAAAAAAGGCGATAAAGTTAAAAAAGGTCAAGTTCTATGTGAGGGCTATGCAACTCAAAGTGGTGAATTGGCGTTAGGAAGAAACTTAAAAGTTGCTTTCATGCCTTGGAACGGATACAACTTTGAAGATGCCATTGTGATTTCTGAGAAGATTGTAAAAGACGATGTATTTACCTCAGTTCATATTGAAGAGCATACACTAGATGTTCGTGATACTAAAAGAGGGCTTGAAGAATTGACCGCTGATATTCCTAACGTTAGCGAAGAGGCTACAAGAAATCTTGACGAAAATGGAATCATTAGAATTGGTACAAAAGTTAAAGAAGGTGACATTCTAATCGGAAAGATTACACCAAAAGGTGAAACTGACCCAACTCCCGAAGAAAAACTCCTAAGAGCTATCTTTGGTGATAAAGCAGGTGATGTGAAAGATGCTTCTTTAAGAGTTTCTCCTTCTGTACAAGGTGTTGTGATTGACAAGAAACTTTTCTCAAGAGCCATTAAAGACAGAAAAAGTAAGGCGAAAGAGAAAGAAATTGTTGCCAAAATTGATCAAGAATTAGCTGGTGAAATTGCTGTTGAGAGAGCTAAATTAATCGACAAGCTTTCAACTGTTTTGAATGGTAAATCTTCACAAGGTATTCGTAACAATTTCGGTGAAGAACTTGTTAAAAAAGGTACAAAACTTACTAAAAAGGTATTAGATGGTATTGATTACTCAAACATCTATCCTTATGAGTGGGTAAAAGATGAGAAAAACAATACGCTTGTTCGTAAAATCTTACACAACTACAACTTAAAGGCTAACGATATTCAAGGTATCTTTAAGCGTAAAAAGTTTAACATTATGGTGGGTGACGAATTACCTACTGGAATTGTTCAACTTGCCAAAGTATACATCGCTAAAAAACGTAAGTTAAAAGTAGGTGATAAGATGGCTGGTCGTCACGGAAACAAAGGTATTGTTGCTAAGATAGTACGTGAAGAAGACATGCCTTTCTTAGAAGACGGAACACCCGTTGATATTGTATTAAATCCACTAGGTGTACCTTCTCGTATGAACTTAGGTCAGATTTATGAAACAGTTCTTGGATGGGCTGGTAAAGAATTAGGTGTAAAGTTTTCTACGCCAATTTTTGATGGCGCCTCAGTTGCTGAAATTGAAGAATGGACAAACAAAGCTGGTATTCCTAAGTTTGGTAAAACACAGCTTACCGATGGCGGAACTGGTGATAAATTTGATCAACCAGCAACTGTAGGAATCATTTACATGCTTAAGCTACATCACTTGGTAGATGATAAGATGCACGCTCGTTCAATCGGACCATACTCATTGATTACTCAACAGCCATTAGGTGGTAAAGCACAATTTGGTGGTCAACGTTTTGGTGAGATGGAGGTTTGGGCACTTGAAGCATTTGGTGCTGCGAATATCTTACAAGAGATCTTAACCATTAAATCAGATGATGTAATGGGAAGAGCCAAAACTTACGAGTCAATTGTAAAAGGTGAAAACCTTCCTACTCCTGGCATTCCAGAGTCGTTCAATGTATTATTGCATGAACTTAGAGGACTTTGCTTAAACATTGAACTTACTAATTAATTACTTAACCTTAAGTAAACAAAATATTTATGTACCATAACAGAAATAGAAAACAAAAGAATCAATCTTTTAAGAATATAGGTATCAGTTTGGCTTCTCCAGAAATGATTTTGGAGATGTCTCGTGGTGAGATCAAAAAGCCTGAAACAATCAACTACAGATCATACAAACCAGAGATGGACGGTCTATTCTGTGAGCGTGTTTTTGGCCCTACAAAAGATTGGGAATGTCATTGCGGTAAATACAAGCGTATTCGTTATAAAGGAATTGTTTGTGACCGTTGTGGAGTTGAAGTAACTGAAAAAAGAGTGCGAAGAGAGCGTATGGGCCACATTTCATTGGTGGTACCAGTAGCGCACATCTGGTATTTTAGATCATTGCCCAATAAAATTGGATACTTACTTGGTCTACCAAGTAAAAAGTTAGATTCAATCATTTATTATGAGCGTTACGTTGTTATTCAAGCTGGTGAGGCTAAAAATAAGAACGGAGATCCAGTAAATTACTTAGATTTCTTAACTGAAGAAGAGTACTTAGACATTCTAGATACGCTTCCTAAAGAGAATCAGTATTTAGAAGATTCTGATCCAAATAAGTTTATCGCTAAGATGGGGGCAGAGGCTGTATATGATCTACTTTCTAATTTAGATTTAGATCAAATGTCTTACGATTTAAGACACAAAGCCAGCACTGAGACTTCTCAGCAAAGAAAGAATGAAGCCTTAAAAAGGCTGCAAGTAATTGAGGCCATTCGTGAGGCTAATAAGCACAGGGTAAACAAACCTGAGTGGATGATTGTCAAAGTTGTGCCAGTTATTCCACCTGAGTTAAGACCGTTAGTTCCGCTTGACGGAGGACGTTTTGCTTCTTCTGATTTAAATGATTTATACAGAAGAGTGATCATTAGAAACAATCGTTTGAGAAGACTTATTGAGATCAAAGCGCCAGACGTGATCTTGAGAAACGAAAAGCGTATGCTTCAAGAGGCCGTTGATTCATTGTTTGACAACTCTAGAAAATCTAGTGCAGTTAAAACTGAATCAAACAGAGCATTAAAGTCATTGAGTGATTCTTTAAAAGGAAAGCAAGGACGTTTTAGACAAAACTTACTAGGTAAGCGTGTTGATTATTCTGCACGTTCTGTAATTGTTGTAGGTCCTAAGCTTAAATTGCACGAGTGTGGGTTGCCTAAAGGAATGGCTGCTGAACTTTTCAAGCCTTTCATTATTAGAAAGTTAATTGAAAGAGGTATTGTAAAAACAGTAAAATCTGCTAAGAAAATAGTTGATAAGAAAGAACCAGTAGTTTGGGATATCTTAGAAAATGTATTGAAAGGGCATCCTGTTCTACTCAACAGGGCTCCCACCCTACACAGATTGGGTATTCAAGCATTCCAACCAAGATTAGTAGAAGGTAAAGCCATTCAATTGCATCCATTGGTATGTACTGCATTTAACGCAGATTTCGATGGTGATCAGATGGCTGTACACTTACCTTTAGGGCATGCTGCAATTCTTGAAGCTCAACTCTTAATGTTGGCTTCTCACAATATCTTAAATCCTGCGAACGGAGCTCCAGTAACAGTTCCTTCTCAAGATATGGTATTGGGTCTTTACTACATGACCAAGTCAAGAAAGAGCACAAAAGAGAAGACTGTAAGAGGTGAAGGATCAACTTTTTACTCTGCAGAAGAGGTAAACATTGCATACAATGAAAACAAAGTTGATTTGCATGCAAACATCAAAGTTAAAGCAACTATTTTAGAAGAAGGCGAACTTAAAAACAAGTTGATTGAAACCACTGTTGGTAGAGTTTTATTCAACGAAGTAGTTCCAGAAGAAATGGGCTTTATCAATGGCGTTTTAACAAAAAAATCATTGAGAGATACCATTGGTGAAATCTTTAACAAATGTGGTGTTCCTAAGACGGCTAAATTCTTAGATGATATCAAAGAGCTTGGTTTCTACATGGCTTTCAAGGGTGGATTGTCTTTTAACATTGAAGATGTAATTATTCCTGAGGCGAAAGATGTCTTACTTGAAAAAGCAACTAAAGAAGTTGATGAGGTTTGGAATAACTACAATATGGGTCTGATCACCAACAATGAGCGTTACAACCAAATCATTGATATCTGGACACATACCAATGCGAAGCTTACCAAAACATTGATGGATAAGCTTAAAACTGATAACCAAGGATTCAACTCTATTTACATGATGTTTGATTCTGGAGCAAGAGGTTCTAAAGAGCAAATTCGTCAGCTTTCAGGTATGAGAGGATTGATGGCTAAGCCAAGAAAATCTGGCGCTGTGAATACAGGTGGAGAAATTATTGAAAATCCAATTCTTTCAAACTTCAAGGAAGGTCTTTCAATTCTAGAGTATTTTATCTCAACACACGGTGCACGTAAAGGTCTTGCAGATACAGCACTTAAGACAGCTGATGCGGGTTACTTAACTAGAAGATTGGTAGATGTTGCACAAGATGTAGTGATCAATGCTGATGATTGTGGTACCTTAAGAGGTTTAGTGGCTACTCCATTGAAGAAAAATGAAGAGGTCGTTGAGTCATTGTATGACAGAATCTTAGGTAGAACATCGGTAGAAGATGTTTATGATCCTATCAACAATGAACTACTTGTTGCTTCTGGTCAATCAATTGATGAAGACATTGCTAGAAAAATTGAAGATTCTCCTATTGAAGAGCTTGAAATTCGTTCTGTATTGACTTGTGAGTTGAAATCAGGAGTTTGTGCCAAATGTTACGGAAGAAACTTAGCGAGCAATAAAAAAGTTCAAAAAGGAGAAGCTGTAGGTGTTGTTGCCGCTCAATCAATTGGTGAGCCTGGTACTCAGCTTACACTTCGCACCTTCCACGTTGGTGGTACTGCATCAAATATTATGTCTGAATCTACCATTGAAGCTAAGTTCGACGGAAAAATTGAGATTGAAGAATTAAAAACTGTTGAACGCAAGAACCAAGAGGGTAAGAAAGAAGTTATTGTTCTTGGACGTTCTGCTGAAATACGTATCATAGATGAGAAATCTGGTATTGTACTTTCGAACAATAACATTCCTTACGGATCTGAATTGTTCACAAAAGATGGTGCTAAAGTTAAGAAAGGTGACATCTTATGTAGCTGGGATCCATACAATGCTGTTATCATCTCTGAAATGCCTGGAAAAGTTGATTTTGAGAACATTGAAGAAGGCATTACTTATCGTGAAGAATCTGATGAGCAAACTGGATTTAGAGAAAAAGTAATCATTGAGACACGTGATAAGAAAAAGAACCCTGCTATCAAGGTACTTGATACTAAGGGTGAGGTTCTTAGAACGTATAACATTCCTGTGGGTGCGCACATTTCTGTAAATGAAGGTGACAAGATTGAACCTGGAAAGATTCTTGTTAAGATTCCAAGAAGTTCTGGAAAAACAGGTGATATTACAGGTGGTCTTCCAAGAGTAACTGAATTATTCGAAGCAAGAAACCCTGCAAACCCTGCTGTTGTTTCTGAAATTGATGGATTCGTTTCTTTCGGAAAAATCAAGCGTGGTAACAGAGAAGTTATTGTTGAATCAAAAACTGGACAAATTAAGAAGTACTTAGTCAAACTTTCTAAGCATATCTTAGTTCAAGAAAATGATTTTATCAGAGCAGGAATGCCACTTTCTGATGGAGCCATTACACCAGCAGATATTTTAGCAATCAAAGGTCCTACCGCTGTTCAAGAATATTTGGTAAATGAGATTCAAGAGGTTTATCGTTTACAAGGTGTAAAAATCAATGACAAACACTTTGAAGTTATTGTTCGTCAAATGTTAAGAAAAGTAAGGATTACTGATCCAGGTGATACTAAATTCTTAGAAAAGCAGTTGGTTAACAAAAACGAATTTATGGAAGAGAACGATAGCCTTTACGGTCAAATGGTCGTTCTTGAAGCTGGTGGTTCAACTGATTTAAAGCCAGGTCAAATTATTAGCACTCGTAAATTAAGAGAAGAAAATTCTAATCTTAAAAGAAAAGACTTAGCATTGGTTGAAGCTAGAGAAGCTACTCCAGCGACTTCACAGTCAGTTTTACAAGGTATTACAAGAGCATCACTTCAAACTAAGAGCTTTATTTCTGCTGCATCATTCCAAGAAACAACTAAAGTTCTAAATGAAGCTGCAGTTAGCGGGAAAGTTGATTCTCTAGATGGTTTGAAAGAAAATGTTATTGTAGGACATTTAATTCCTGCAGGAACAGGTCTTAGAGAATACCAAAAAACAGTAGTTGGCTCTAATACAGAATACCAACAAATGAAGAAAACTGATTTGATTGAACAAGTTCAAGCCTAAGATTTATCTTGATGGAAGACGATAAAAAAAAACAAAATCAACTCAACATTGAATTAAGCGAACAAGTTGCAGAGGGTATTTACTCTAATCTTGCGATATTGTCACATTCTCATTCTGAGTTTATTGTTGATTTTGTAAATGTGATTCATGGTACGCCCAAAGCAAAAGTGAAGTCGCGCATTATTCTAACTCCTCAAAATGCTAAAAGACTGCTTCGTGCTTTGAGTGATAACCTATCAAAATTCGAATCTGTTTTCGGAGAAATTAAAGATCAAGAGCCCCCGGTACCTATGCCTATTAATTTTGGCACACCGACAGCTCAAGCATAAAAATTAAAAGCCCCATTTTTGGGGCTTTTTTATTTATAAAAAAGATGAAAAATAAAATATTAACTCAAGGCCTTACTTATGATGATGTACTCTTGGTGCCTGCCTATTCAGAGGTCTTACCAAGAGAAGTAAGTATTCATAGTAAATTTTCAAAAAACATCTCTATCAATACTCCTATTGTTTCTGCCGCTATGGATACAGTTACAGAATCTAATTTAGCCATTGCGATTGCAAGACAAGGTGGTATTGGTGTGCTACACAAAAACATGAGTATTCAAGCTCAAGCTAAGCAAGTGAGAAGAGTTAAACGATCTCAAAGTGGTATGATTCAAGATCCGATCACTTTAAATAAAAAAGCTACAGTTGGTGATGCTTTAGGCATGATGAAAGAACACTCTATTGGCGGAATTCCTGTTGTTGATTCAAAACAAAACTTGGTTGGCATTGTCACCAATAGAGATTTAAGATTTGAAAAAGACTTTCATAAACCTATCAAAGAGGTAATGACCTCAAAAAACATCATTACTACAAAAGAGGGCACTTCTCTTTTAGAAGCTGAAAAAATTCTTAGAGCTCACAAAATTGAAAAATTGCCTGTTGTCAATCATGATCAAAAACTCATAGGATTAATTACCTACAAAGACATTATTAAAGTTAAGATTGCACCCAATGCATGTACAGATCAGCATGGACGTTTAAGAGTTGCTGCTGCTGTAGGCATTACTCATGATATGCATGAGAGAATACAAGCACTTGTTGACGCAGGAGTTGATGCCATTGTCATTGATACGGCTCATGGGCATTCTAAAGGAGTTATTGAAGCACTAAAAGCTGTAAAGAAAAAAAAGCATAAGATAGATGTAATTGTTGGTAATATTGCGACAGCTTCTGCTGCTGAACTTCTTATTAAACACGGAGCTGATGCAATAAAAGTTGGCATTGGTCCTGGTTCAATTTGTACCACTCGAATTATTGCTGGAGTTGGTGTGCCTCAATTATCTGCCTTACTTGAAGTGTGCGAAGTTGCCAATAAAAAGAATATACCTGTCATAGCAGATGGAGGCATCAAATTTACTGGAGACATAGTTAAAGCATTGGCCAGCGGAGCAAGCTGTGTAATGATGGGCTCTTTGTTTGCAGGAGTTGAAGAATCTCCAGGAGAGACCATTATTTATGAAGGTAGAAAATTTAAATCTTATCGTGGCATGGGGTCTATTGAGGCCATGCAAGAAGGTTCAAAAGACAGGTACTTTCAAGACATGGAAGCAGATATTAAAAAACTTGTTCCTGAAGGAATTTCAGGCAGAGTACCCTACAAAGGATTGCTCTCTGAAGTTATTTATCAAATGATTGGTGGACTTCGAGCAGGAATGGGATACTGTGGTGCTGAAACGATTAAAAAGCTTCATAACGCTCAGTTTATACAAATTACAGGCTCTGGAATCAAAGAATCTCACCCTCATGGAGTTTCTATTACCAGAGAGGCACCAAATTATAGTTTAAGATAAGAGAGAAGCCGACTTTTAAAAAGCGTTTTATTAAATTTGAATTTCAAAAATTCAACATGAGACACTTTCTTCTTTTTCTTTATGTAATATTTTTCAATATTCTTATTGGTCAGGTAAGCCAAGACCCAGTATTGCTAAACATTAATAATGAACAGATTCGCCTTTCTGAATTCAATGCTATATACAATAAAAACAACAATATTGAAACTGCAGAACAAAAAGACAAAGACGCTTATTTAACACTATTTGTAAATTACAAGTTAAAGGTTCAAGAAGCACAAAGATTGGGTTATGATACATTGGCCTCATTTCAAAAAGAGCTTTTAGGGTATCAAAAACAACTCGCTCAACCTTATTTAAGTGACAATCAAACCCAAGATTCTATTCTTAAAGAAGCCTATGGCCGCTTAAAACAAGAGATCAAGGCTAGTCATATATTGGTAAGAGTTGCTTCTGATGCAAGTGATGTAGATACGCTAAAAGCTTACAATAAAATCATGGAAATCAGAAAACGCATCATTAGAAAGAATATTTCGTTTGATCGAATTTCAAAAGAAATTAAACAAAAAAATGATGCTTCATTAATTGCTGAATCACTAGGTTATTTCACTGCTTTTCAAATGGTTTATCCTTTTGAAACAGCAAGTTACAATACAGAAGTTGGTCAAATCTCAGATGTGATTCGTACCTCTTTTGGATTTCACATCATTCAAATTGAAGACAAAAGACCATCTCAAGGTGAATTGACCGCAGCTCATATTATGATTAAATCAAATGATAAATCAACTGAAAATCAAAAAATACAAGCAAAACAACAAATCGATGAGATCTACAATAAATTAAAAGCCGGAGAATCTTTTGAAAAATTAGCAAAAGACTTTTCAGATGATAAAAACTCTGCTCAAAAAGGCGGAAAATTAAAACCTTTTACATCAGGAAGAATGGTCAAAGAGTTTGAGCAAGCTGCCTTTTCATTAAAAAATGATCAAGACTACAGCGCTCCTTTTCTTACACCTTACGGATGGCATATTGTCAAGAGAATTTCTAAGAAAACGCTTAAAAGCTTTGAAGACGAAAAAGGATTTTTAGAAGCCAAAGTCAAAAAAGATAGGCGAGGCATGCAAAGTAGAATTATGCTTATTGAAAAACTTAAAAAAGACTACAATTTTATTGAAAACACAAATAACAAAGAAGAACTCTTTCAGAATATTTCTGACGAAGATTTCAAAAACAAGTTTAAAAGTACTGCCTTAGAAAAATTTGATCATCTACTTTTTTCTCTTGAAGAAAAACAATACACAAAACAAATCCATCGCTTTTCACAAAATGATTTTTTAGATTTTCTAAAAAAGAACATAAACAGATCTAATGCTCCAAAGAACAAGACTTTTCTTTTAGAAAAGCTTTATCAATCTTTTGTTCAAAAAAGCATTATCGAATTTGAAGAATCTATGCTTTCATACAAATATCCTGAATACAAAAATTTATATAAAGAATATAGAGATGGTATATTGCTGTTTAATTTGATGGATGAAAAAGTCTGGAGCAAAGCTGTAAAAGACTCAGTCGGAATTGCTCAATTTTATGAACAAAACAAATCCACTTATATATGGCCTGATAGAGTAGATGCAGATATTTACAGTGTATCTAATAAAAAGACATTCAAAAAAGTACGAAAGCTCGTCAAGAAAAACGTTGCTACAGAGCAGATTCTTTCAAAAATGAATGCTTCAAATCCTCTAGCAGTAAAACATGAATCTGGCAAATACCAAGAAAACGAACACCCCGCTATTGCGTCAAGTAGCTTTACAAACCAAGCTATCACAGGTGTTGAGCAGAATGACAAATACTATGTAATTAAGGTTAAAAAAGTTTTATTAAATGAGCCTCAAACACTCGAAAACGCTCGAGGAATCATAACCTCAGACTACCAAAACCAATTAGAAAAAGATTGGATTGAATCTCTAAGAAAAAAAGCACGCATCACTGTTGACCAAGAAGTCTTTAAGTTAGTTAAATAATATGCGCCTTTTTCTACTTACTTGTATTGTCTTAGCTAGCTTAAATAGCTGTACTTTTTTTTCTTCAACATCAGACGATCAAATTTTAGCAACAGCCTTTGGTGAAGAATTACATTACAATGAAGTTGCTAGTAGAATTCCGAAAATGGTTAGTGAAGAAGATAGCCTTAATATTGTAAATGCCTATATCAATCAATGGACAGAGCAGCAAGTCTTACTCAATAAAGCAGCCTACAACATTGATGATTCTTTGATGGATGAAATCAACTCAAAATTAGAAGACTATAAAAATTCTCTATTGATTTTTGAATATGAAAAAAGACTTCTACTTGCCCAGATGGACACTTCTGTTTCTGAAAAAGAAATTCAAGAATATTATAAAGAACACAGTCATAATTTTAAAATACAAGAACCAATTGGCCGGTTTTTGTTTATCAAAGTTCCTAAACAATCTTCTGTACTCAAAAACATTTCAAAAGCATATAAACTTAAAGACCAATCTGATTCACTTTATTTAAATGAAATTGCCTCTTTAGAACTAGAATACAGTCATTTAGACACAAAGCAATGGCTCTTGGTTGATCAAATTATTAATCAAACTCCTTTAAAAGAGAAGCTAATTGATAAAAAAACATTTTTAAAGCAAAACAAGCACGTTGAAATTGAAGAACAAAACATAGCTTACTTTATCAAAATTGTAGATTATCGACTAGTAGGTGATGAAGCTCCTTTAGAATTCATAAAAGAGAAAATTAAAATGATCATAAGAAATCATAAAAAAACTAAAATTTTACGCAAAATTCGTTCTGAACTCGTTAAACTTGCTATTCGTAAAAATGATGTCGAAATTTTTCAATAAAAAACACTTTATGAGTTGTTTTTTGACCTTAAGTATTTTTTTACTTAACGCTCAAAGTCAACTAATTGATGGAATTATAGCCACAGTAGGCAAACAAATCGTTTTAGGCTCAGAACTTGAAGCCTCCAAAATGCAGTACGTATCTGCAGGTTTACCACTCAAAGAAAATACTTCTTGTTTACTTTTTGAAGAATTACTTTATCAAAAGCTTTTGGTTGAAGCTGCCGAAATTGACAGTATTGAAGTATCAGAAGCTCAAATTCAAAGTGAAATTGACCGTAGGCTCGCCTATTTTGTTTCTCAAATAGGCTCTGAAAAAGCATTAGAAAATTTTTATGGAAAAACAATTAGTCAAATTAAAGATGAATACCACCAAGAAGTCAAGGCACAGCTCTTAGCTCAATCAATGCAAGGTAACATTACTTCATCAGTAAATGTTACTCCTGCTGAGATTAAAAAACATTTCTACAGTATACCCAACGACAGCTTACCTATCATAAATGCTCAAGTGAAAATTGCACATCTAACATTGAGCCCACAGATAAATGCTAATGAGAAAAAACAGATTCAAGACAAACTTGAAGGTTTAAGACAGCGTATTATTTCAGGTGAAGATTTCGGCACTCTTGCTGTTTTATATTCTGAAGATCCTGGTTCTTCGGTAAAAAAAGGCGAATTAGGATTTATGCAAAGAGAAATGCTTGTTCCTGAATTTTCTGCGGTAGCCTTTGCATTAAAAAAAGGAGAAGTTTCTGAGATTGTTGAAAGTTCTTTTGGTTTTCACATCATAGAACTGATTGAAAAAAGAGGAAATCAAGCCAACTTTAGACACATTTTGCTGAAACCAAAAGTATCAACACAAGATCTTATTGCATGTAAAGCAAAATTAGATTCTATTAGAAGTTTGATTGACTCAAAAACACTTTCTTTTGATCAAGCAATCGAACAATTTTCAGACGATAAAGCAAGTAAATACAACCAGGGAATCATCAAACACCCTAACTCAGGCAGTTCTTTTTTCGATGTTTCTGAATTGGGTAACTATGATGCTAATTTATTTTTTGCAATAGAAAAACTTGAAACAGATCAAATTACAATGCCTATTACATTTCAAGATGCTGACGGAAATCAAGGCTATAGAATAGTAAAACTTATCGAGCGTAAAGAACCTCATTTGTTGAACTTAAAAGATGATTATGCTCAGGTTCAAGAAATGGCAAAAATTGAAAAACAACAAAAAACCATTCAAAAATGGGTTAAAAGCCGTATTCAAACCACTTACTTAGATGTTGACCAAGAGTATCAAAATTGCCATTTTGATCATTCTTGGCACAATGCAAATTAAATTTGAAAAATGGACGCTAAAAACCTTTCAGATCAACAAGCAGCAGAGTTATTTTATCAAAAATACAATGCTTTAAAAGCAGAAATTTCAAAAGTAATCATTGGCCAAGATCAAGTAATTGAACAAGTCTTGATTTCTATATTTTCATCAGGCCATGCTCTATTAGTGGGAGTACCAGGCCTTGCCAAGACCTTACTTGTAAACACCATTGCCGATTGTTTAGGACTTGATTTTAAGCGTATACAATTTACTCCCGATCTTATGCCCTCTGATATTTTAGGAAGTGAAATCTTAGATGAACAAAAAAATTTCAAATTTATTAAAGGTCCTGTTTTTTCAAACATTCTTCTTGCTGATGAAATCAATAGAACTCCACCTAAAACACAAGCAGCATTGCTTGAGGCCATGCAAGAAAAGCGTGTTACTGTGGCTGGGGTGCATCATCAATTAAACTTACCATTTTTTGTGTTAGCGACACAAAATCCAATTGAACAAGAAGGAACCTACCCTTTGCCAGAAGCCCAACTTGATCGTTTTATGTTTAACATCACACTCGATTATCCATCTTTAGAGCAAGAGGTTCAGGTCGTGAAAAATACAACAACAGAAAAAACAATAAGAGCAAACAATGTACTAGACCAGCAAAGTATTATTTTCTTTCAGCAGCTGGTTCGCAAAGTGCCTGTAGCAGATAATGTAGTGCAATATGCCGTTGAATTGGTACACAAGACTAGACCAAACCAAGAGAATACACCTCAGCTCACTGAAAAGTATATTTCTTGGGGCGCTGGTCCCAGAGCTTCTCAGTATTTGATTCTAGGAGCAAAAACTCACGCCCTTTCTAAAGGCAAGTTCTCACCTGACATAGAAGATGTTAAAGCAATTGCTAAGCCTATTTTAAGGCACCGAGTAATCAAAAATTATGTCGCCCAAGCAGATAACTTATCAATTGATCAAATCATTGATGAATTGCTTTAAATTTTAAAAGTAGAGGCTATCTCATAAGTT
Source organism: Flavobacteriales bacterium (assembly GCA_020631045.1). Lineage (GTDB taxonomy): Bacteria > Bacteroidota > Bacteroidia > Flavobacteriales_G > JALEGO01 > JAHDHZ01. The sequence continues at coordinate 18,269 of JAHDHZ010000031.1, forward strand.
GAAAGATCTTGGTTGCCTTCTACTTTTTCAAATTGGTAATTGTAGTTATTTTCTGATTTAATAGCCATAACATAAATACCTAGCCCGGCTCCACCCCGATCAGAAATTTGTCCGTTAATCAGACGGTCTCTATAAAGTTCTTTAATGATTGAAATAGGCTTGTCTTTGATGGTAAAGAAGCGCTTTTCTAAAACCAATCGATCTTCATCAGAAACAACATTTTTCACTTTTAAAAAAATCTTTTCTTCTGATAAATGAAAACTTACCTCACCATATTTTTCATCATTTTGTGAGTATGCACCATGCCTTTGAATGTTTTCAATCAATTCAACAGAAACACTATAGATTGACTTTAATGTTCTTTTATCTATAGACAGGTCTTTTAGCCTTTGCTTGATATTTAAAAGCAACTTGCTTATGATTTGATCGTTGATGGCTCCTATGTGATTTACAGCTTCCAAAATATCTTGCATACGCTTGTTTGATTATTTCATCAATGTTAAATGACCTGATCTACTGTACTGAGTACTGCCAAGTGCGGTAAAAATATAATAATATGTTCCCTCAGGAGCGACAAGACCTGTTTTGGACCTTCCATCCCAAGAAATTCTATTTGAAATACTTGTAAAGACTGTTTCGCCCCATCTATTTTTAATCTCTAATTGATACTCTTTTAGCCCTGCCGAAGGCACAATAAATTCATCATTGATGCCATCTCCATCTGGTGAGAACACATTGGGAATCTCTAAATATTCAGGCACATATACTTCTAGATAAGCCGTGTCAGCACAAAATTCATTTTGAGCAATCAACGATACTTCGTAGGTTCCTATGTCTTGATAAATGTGCTTGGGCGAAGAGAAATTATCTAAGCTCCATCCATCACCAAAATCCCAAGTCATAAACTCAACATCGCTTGAAATAGAGTCTACAAAATCAAACTCATCTTTCCAAGGTCCTCTGAGCATCGTATCAATATAGGCATAAGGTTTGGGCAGAACAGTCATTTGAACTGGATTAGAAGCATTACTCTGTTTACATCCATTGGTATCTGTTACCGTTACAATTAACTCAGCCACAGATAAAGCTGAAATGTTAAAATCAATTTGAGCAGTCGTATCTGAGGTATTCCATAAATACTCAACAGCATTGGTTGATGCAAACATTGTACCACTAGAGCTGTCACATAAGATAGAATCTCCGTCAAGACTTAAATAAGGCAATCCACGCACATCAATATCAATCGTGTCGGTTACTGTACAACGATCGTTGCTAATGGTCACTATGTATTGGGTTTCAGAGCTGTCGGGAAACACCTTCATTGTATCTAAAAGATGGCCATTGTCCCATAAAATATCATCAACTACTCCATTGCTCGATAAGTAAAGCATCGCTGAGTCGTACTCACAAATAAAAGAAGAATCAATTGAAGAACTCAAGTAAGCTTCATAAAATGTGGGCAACTCTACTGTTTTTGTCTTCACACAATTATTGCCGTCTGTGATCTCAAAGGTATAGTTGCCTCCTTGTAGATTTTCAGCAGCTAAATTGGTTTGTGCTGCAAGATCATCCCACAAATAAGTATAGCCAGCAGTTCCTCCTGAAACTGAAGCTAATAAATATCCATTATTATACCCACAATCTTCAGGATAGATACTGTCTATAGCTATGGCAATAGAATCAGGTTGCTTTACCTCCATTGATAGGGTTGCTTCACAATCATTGCTGTCGGTGATTGAAACTACATAAATACCAGCATAGAGATCTTGTACTGCAGCACTGGTATAATCAGGAATAATGGTGCTGTCCCATTCAAAGGCAAAAGGAGCTGTACCGCCTGTGGGCACTACAATTGCTGAACCTTCAGCATTGCTGCCATAACATAAATTATCTCTGGTAATGGTAATGCCCTGTAAAAGATCTGGCTGGGCAACATCTATGTTTTGAGAAGCAATACAGTTGTTGTTGTCTGTCAACAATAAGTTATATGTTCCCGCAGAAAGCCCTGTGATTGAAGAAGATGTTTGGCCATTGTTCCAGGCGTATTGATAGTTAGGGGTTCCGCCAATTGCAGCAACCTGAATGGCTCCTGTAGTATCACCAAAACATCCTACTGTTGTAACGGTAGAAGTAAAATATAAAGAGTCGGGTTGGGTGACGATAATTTGATCAGTGACCTCACAATTATTGGCATCTGTTACACTCAAAGTATAGCTGCCCGCTTGAATGCTTGCAATAGAATCTGAAGAAGCTCCGTTTGACCAAGCATAGCTATATGCAGTGTTGTTTCCTCCCAACACATTTGAGTAGACAACAGCATCGTTAAATCCAAAACAAGAAACATGTTGCGCCGTTAAATTTGGCTCGATCACATCTGGTTGAGTGATGGCATAACTTTCAGATTTTTCACACCCAAAAGCATCAGAAACAGTAACTAAATAGTTCCCGGCGGCAAGACTTGATAAGTTTGAAGCGTTGGGTCCATGTTGCCAATTGATGTTATAGGTTGGATTTCCGTTGGTCACAGTCAAATCAATCGCTCCACTCAAATCACCATTACACAGCACTTGTGTCAATGCTGCATTTAGTTGGATGGATTTCGCTGCCAATGCAAAAGCAATGGTATCAAAATTATTTAACTGAGTATATTGAATTGAATGCATTGAAGTGGTTTGATTTTTTGATGTCACACCAATATCTTTCCAATCACCACTATTAAACTGAGCAATGGTGTAAGGAATAAAGTCTTGATTTTGGTCATAATATAGACGCGCTGTGAGTGGAGTGTTTCCTGAAAGTCTGTGTATTTGATGATAAAATTCAGGGTTAACTGCACAAATTGAATCAGATAGAGCAGTTACATCAAAAGCTTCAAGGCTAGGATTTAAATTCGCCAACCTTGCCTGAACCACCTGACTAGAACCATCATTTGATGTGATTTCAAGAGGTCTGTAACGTTGAGTGCCTAGCCTAGAACCTAACGGAAATAAAAAGGTGTCGTTAGAAGTAATTGCTCTGGTTAAAAATCCTCCATTCAAAGAAGAAACAAAACCTGTAGATCTCAGAATAGCATTTGATAGAGAAGATTGCACATCAAAGGTATGAGCATTGGTCGAAAGCTCTAGGTCATTTAGATCTAAAACACCAGTATTACCAGAATTGACTTGTAAATGCTTAACTCCTGTTCCTTGAAGAGACAAATCATAAAAGATACTTGTATTTGCGCCCTTTACATATTGCGTGTCACCTTTCAATAAAACAGAGGAATTTTGAGCATTAAACAATCCGTCATTGTGCCAATCTCCGTCAATGTGATATGTACCATCACCAGATAAGCTGCCTAAAGAAAGAATGTTCAATGAACCTCGGCTTACTAAATTTGATACACAATGTAAATCACCATGATTGTTCAATTGAGCATTTGCCCCATTAACTGTAAGATCTCCACCTACATAAACAACAGTCTGATTGACATGAAAAACAGAGTTGCTTCCCACATAAAGATTTGTATTTGCTTGTGCCTTTTGGTTAAAAATCGTAATTAAACCAAATACCAAAATATTTCTAACGCTCTTGCGCATTAGACTTTAGTACGTGAAATTAAGCAGATTGGTTACACGAATTGAGTCTACTTGTTATTCTGATCGAGAATCGCTCCTGACTTTCTGCCAAAGTAATCAGCAAAATCATGAAGATCTTTGGCCAAAGTTTCATTAGAAGTAGCGCGCTTAAAAGTTTGAGAAAGCGTATTGAGTGTTTGGTAAAAAAACATATTCATCTCTTCAATCTTCATCTCTTTAGTCCACAAATCAAGTCTTAAAGTATTTTTTTCTTTTTGATCCCAAATAGAAATCAAGGTAGCGTCTGAATTGCCTTTATCTTTTTCTGAGGCAGACCACTTGATGTTTTCAGGAACTTTATTTTCATCTAATTCTACCTGAAATTTTATTTCTGAACGATTTTTATTTGTTGATTTCATATCAAGGATTGTATTTGGCTTGAGAAAACATCTGTTTAAAATTCTGGGCTTTCATAAGCCTTTGAAACGATACATCTGGCTGGTTTTGCATATACTGCTCAATAATTTTATACCCTACATACAGCACCGCCTTAGCAGGAGATTCTTTCGGAAAATCTTTGGTAAATGGCCCTTCGGTAAAATAATGCTCTATTTTTTGTGCAGACTTTTCAAATAAAAGCTGATTGTTTACAAGGGTTGTCCAAATTTGAGCTTCGTGCTCTACACACCACTTGTACTGCTGAGGAGTAAATCCAAAAATTTTATAAGCTTTGGTTTGTGGCAATAATTTTGAGGCCAAATAAACAATACGCGCCTCGTAAAGCATTCTAAAAACTAGCTCTTTAGGCATGGTTTGTTGATCAAAAAAATTACTATACAAAAACCCTCTAATGACATCTGCCTGCAGATATTCTTCATGCATAGTCTTGCTAAAAAAGAGCGGAAAGCCAACTTTTTTATACCATTCTTGCTCTGGACCCAAATAAAGATCAAGATTAACCGAAAGGGCGCGACTAGTTACAAAGATTTTTCTAGGAGCAATCGGAGCATTGTAATAATTAAACCCTGTAATTGAAGCGTACAATTTAGGAATGGTATCTTTTTCAAAAACACTCTTATAACGATTTAACCCATCAGAAATAGTCTTTTCTATATGAGATAAATCAGCAAAATCGTCTTGCACAATTTGCCATAAATCTCTAACATTTAAATTGTTGCTATAGTTCTCAATATATAAAGGCAAAGCAGGATCTTCTATTGATCCAAAATTTAAAATGTGCTCGATATACACCTTAAAAAACTCACCATGCTGCTCTTTAAATGCCTGAAAATCTGATGAATCTTTGGCATCTAAACTAAAAAAAGATTGATCAAAACGCTCAAAACGATAGCTTTTTTGCTGATCTGGCAGTTCAATTACCCTTGGCTTTTCAGAAGAACACCGCGAGAGTAAAAGCCCGATGAAACACAAAAAAGCATAATTTTTTAGCATGCCATAAAATTACTACTTTAGCAGCATAAAATCTTATGCTATGAATATTAAATCTGCTGTTTTATCAACATTTATCTTAGGTTCTATGTTGGGTTACGCACAAAACTCTGGAGAGCAAACACAAAGAAAGTTCAAGTTTGGCATCAAAGGCATTTCTGCTTTTTCTTGGAACAAAACCGACAATCAAATCATGGAAAATGACGGAGTAGGTTTTTCTTTAGGTTATGGACTAATGGCTGAAAAGCGTATTGAAAACAATTATTCTTTACTCTTTGGATTTGATGTAGTAAGATATAAAAACAGCATTCGCTTTACCAATGACTTGGTTCCTGACGTTTCAGACACACTAGGTTTTACTGCTGGCAGTTCTGTATACAATTACAAGTATGGTGTTATTAATATTCCGTTGAGTCTTAAAATGTCTACCAATCAAATTGGATATATTTCTTATTATGCTCAGTTTGGAGTTGAAATGGGCATCAAATATGCTGCTGACGCACGCATCAATTATGGGTGGAATAAGAGCGTAGAAGCGCCCATCGTAGAACAAGAAGATTTAGGAGGTATTACACAACCTTTGCGTATGGGGCTTTTACTTGGGGGTGGACTTGAGTGGAACCTTACAGGCAACACCAATCTTTTAGTTGGATTCACTTTCAACAATGGATTTACCAATATTTTTAGAAAAGCCAAAACCATTGAGTTTGACGAAAACGGCAACATTCCTTTAAATGAAAACGGTGAAATTGATACTGATTCAGGCGATAAACAAAAAGCATTTGCACGCTATTTCGCCTTAAATGTTGGCGTTTATTTTTAAGAAGCATTTTCTCTGAGAAAATGAAAGTAACACTCTGCCAACTCAACTTTAAGGTCGGAGACCTGAAGGCCAATAAGCACTTAATCGTTGATGCCATTGAAAAGGCAAAAAAAGAGGCTTCCGACATTGTGGTATTCTCAGAGCTTTGCATTTCAGGCTATCCACCCAAAGATCTTTTAGAATACCCTGCATTTACCAAACGCTCTGAGCAAATCATTGAAGAGTTAAAGCCCTACACCAAAGACATTTGCATTGTGGCTGGAGCACCTTTCTACAAGCTTCAATTTGGCAAAAACTTGCACAATTCAGCTTTTGTGATTGCCGATGAGAAAATCATCAAACACTACAACAAGTGGTTGTTACCCACTTACGATGTATTTGATGAATATCGTTATTTTGAAGCCGGCACTTCTGACCCCATGTTTAACTATAAAGGTCGAAACATTGCCCTTACGATTTGCGAAGATATCTGGGACGAAGAGCATGACAAGCTCTACCGTATTTCTCCACTTGAAAAAGTAGAAGACAACATTGATCTGATCATCAATTTATCAGCCTCTCCCTACAACTATACCCACTTTGAAAAACGCCTTGAAATCATTTCAAAAAACACTAAAAAATACAAGGCCCCAATGGTATATGTCAACCAGGTAGGCGCCAATACTGAATTGATTTTCGATGGAGGGTCTTTGATTATGAATGAAAAAGGAGATCTCACTACCCTATTGCCTTTTTTCAAGTCTCATATTCAAACAATTGATTTACAGAATAATCAAGCACCTGTTGACACATCAAAGTTCGTCTCAAAAACAGCGCAATTAAAAGGCATCCATGATGCGATTGTATTGGGCGTTCAAGATTATTTTAAAAAGTCAGGCTTTTCAAAGGCCATATTGGGTTTGAGTGGAGGCATTGATTCTGCAATGGTGTGTTATTTTGCTGTCAAAGCCTTAGGGGCAGAAAATGTGCTTTCAGTTTTATTGCCTTCTAAGTATTCTTCTGATCATTCAATCGAAGATTCTATTGCGCTTTGTAAAAACCTAGGCACGCCCTATACGACCATCTCTATTCAAGATGCAGTGAATCAAATTGAAGCAGACCTTGCCCCTCATTTCAAAGGCAAAAGCCAAGATGT
>JAHDHZ010000031.1:25335-29588 GCA_020631045.1 Flavobacteriales bacterium
TATGACACCTTAGATGCTATTTTAATGCACTATATTGAAGGCAAAAAAGGAGCTGATGAAATTATTGCCCAAGGGTATGATCAAAAAACTGTTGAACGTATATTATATCTGGTAAATAGAAGCGAATACAAGCGTTTTCAAATGGCTCCTATTCTAAGGGTTTCACCTAAAGCATTTGGTTTCTCAAGAAAAATTCCGATTGTAGCTGATTATAAAAGTTTCTAAGCATTCAAGACTTGCTCAACAACCTTAGGCAAATACTCGTGCTCTAAGCGTTGAATCTTCTTTCTTAAATGCTCGATTTGCTCGTCTTTTTCAAGCTCAACAGCCTTTTGAAAAATCACTGCCCCTTGATCATATTGCTCATTTACCCAATGTATGGTAATGCCACTTTGAGTCTCTTTAGCTGCTAATACTGCTTTGTGCACATGATCACCATACATGCCTTTGCCGCCATATTTTGGCAAAAGGGACGGATGTAAATTGATGATTTTTTGATCAAACACACGTACCAACAACCTCGGAATTTTCTTTAAAAAGCCAGCCAAGACAATTAAATCAAGCCTTTTCTCTTGCAAGTGATGCACAAAAGACTCTTTACTCAAATCATCTTTAGAGGCTAAGAAATAGGTGGTTTTTTGCTTTTCTAAAGCCCACTTGTAACACATAGATTCTTTATTGTCACTGACCAATAAAGCAACCTCAACAGTAGGGCTTCCATCAAAAAAATCATATAAATTCTTTGCATTTGAACCATTTCCTGAAATGAAAATAGCCAGGCGTTTTCGGGGCTTCAAGGCTTCCAATGCAAGGAGTTTTTAAGGGTATCTAAATCTACAAGCAGGTGCTTTAACACCGGAGCAATGGAATCTTCATTAGGAATATGATTAAAATACAATGCGCCTCTTAAAAAATGTCGAGTACTATCCGTAAAAGTAAATTGTAAAGGAGATGCCGCATCTCCTGAAATATGATAGACAATACCATATACATCATCTTCAGGCCTAAATACTCGTTCTTGTTCAATACCTGAAGATTTTACGGTATGCTTATACACAAAGGTTCGGGCATCTTCAGCAAACAGATTTAAATCCTCTTCTGATTGAATGGGTTTATAACTCAAATGCATCACTGCCTTATAGGCTTTGTATTCTAAATTGTACCAATACGATTCAAGTTTGCGCATTTTAGGTTCGCTCACCTGAACACACTTAGGCAACTTAAAGCTATAGGGTGCTTGTTTGTCTAACCAAACATAATTATGCTTAGGCAAATCCATCCTAAAATAAGCCTTTGGCTTGGGCACATACACCTCATCATCACAGCCTATTAAAAAAAAAGCAATCCCTAAAAAATATGTTAATGTATTTTTCACTATTGAGGCAAAGTCACTTTAATGCTTTTTACTTTGCGTTTATCTGAAGATTCCACAATAAACTGATAGGCCTCAAAATTCAGCTTCTCTCCTTTCAAAGGAATTCTTCCCATTTGCTCTAACAAAAATCCCGCTAGGGTTTCAGCCTCTCCTTTTGACTGATCAAACACCTCTCCATCAATCTCTAAAATTTTATACATGTCTTTGAGCAACGTACCACCCTGAAAGACATAATTCTGAGCATCTAATTTTGAATACATAACCTGATCTTCATCAAACTCATCTGTAATTTCACCTACAATCTCTTCAATGATATCTTCAAGTGTCACAATGCCTGAAGTACCTCCATACTCATCAACCACAATGGCCATGTGAATGCGTTTTTCTTGAAATTCTCTTAATAAGTCATCAATCTTTTTGTTTTCTGGAACAAAGAACGGAACCCTCACAAGCTTTTGCCACTTTACTTTCTTCTTACCTATTTCATGAATCAAGTCTTTTACATACAATACCCCTTTGATCTGATCTAAAGACTCTTCATAAATCGGAATACGCGAATAGCCTTTGTCTAATATTTGATCAACCAAAGCGTCAAATTCAGTCTTGAAATCAACCGCCCAAACCTGAACGCGGGGCTTCATAATTTCACTAACCTCAGTATTGCCAAAAGCCACAATACCTTCTAAGATTTTTTTCTCTTCATGGCTATCCAAGGCATCTGAGGTCAATTCTACTGCTTTTGAAAGCTCATCGACAGAAAGTTTTTTGCTCGATTGAAAACGTTGTTCTACCAAATTGGTTGAACGCACCAAAAGGGTGCTTACCCATGAAAACATTCGAGAAATTGAAAAAATAAAATTTGCCACTCGCTCAGAGACTTTTAAAGGAGCCCGATTGGCATATACCTTAGGAATAATCTCTCCAAATATTAAAATCAACAAAGTAATCACCACTACCTCTAAAAAGAAGAGCATCACTTTTGAAGTGGCAGCTGCTAAAAAGGGCTGTAACAAATAAGTACTGAGCACTACAATGCCAATATTCACCAAATTATTCGCAATCAGAATAGTTGCTAGCAGTTTTTTAGGCGCTTGAATGAGTTGTAAAATTTTAACATGCGCTTTGCGCTTTGATTCTTCAATAAACGCTCTTTGCTCAGGAGAGATTGAAAATAACGCTACTTCAGACCCTGAAATAATGGCTGAAAGTAACAATAACAACAACACTGCAAAAAACAATGCTACTTGTGTATAATTAAAAGATAGAAACAACAATAAACTCTCCGGGAGGGGATCGTCATCAAGTGAAAGTGGCATAAATGCTTAAAATAAATTAAAAGGGTAAATCATCTAGCTGTGCCGAAACTGCATCACCAGCAGGCTTAGTTGCTGTTGTTGCAACAGTAGGTTGACTAGCTGTAGCCTGAGGTTGCGTCTGAACTTGACTTTGAGCTTGAGGCTGCATTTGCGCTCGAGACTGAGTCGGCATAGGATCCATTTGGTTCGATGAATTTTCTCTTGACCCTCCTAACATAGTCATTTGATCACCTACAACTTCAGTAGTATATTTTTTCACACCTGCTTGATCTTCCCAAGAACGGGTGCGTAATTTACCTTCAATATATACCTGAGAACCTTTTCTTAAATATTTTTCAGCTACTTCTGCTAGTCCTCTCCACAATACCACATTATGCCATTCAGTCTGTTTGACGCGCTCACCGGTATTTCTGTCTTTATAACTCTCAGAGGTTGCAATAGAAAAAGAAGCTACTGCAACTCCGCCTTCTAAATATCTTACTTCAGGGTCTTTTCCTAAATTTCCTACTAAAATTACTTTGTTTACTGACATAAATCTGTTGTGTGTCTTGCAAATTTACAAAAAACCCCGCCCTATAACAAGTCTTTTACAAGCTCAGGTGGCCTACAAATTAGTGCTCTATTTCTATGCTCTACAATAGGGCGCTCCATTAAAATTTGATGCTCTACCCACAGCTCAATCAATGCCCCTTCACTTAAATTTTTGCCTTTTACATGCGTTTTGTAAACTGCTTCATTTTTTCGAAACACTTGATCAGCTGATAAACCCAACTTAGCCAACAATTCTGTAATCTGAGGTTTACTCAAAGGCGTTTTTAAGTATTCTATTACCTCAAGCTCTACACCAGTCTCTTGCAAAATAGCCAATACTTCTCTTGATTTTCTACAACGGTTATTGTGATAAATGATATAACTCATAGACTTTGTGCATTAAAGGTATCTCCATAACGCAGATCACCCGACTCAAGACCCAACTTAAACCATCGCTGACGTTGCGCTGAAGTACCGTGTGTAAAACTCTCTGGCTGAACATAGCCTTGCATTTGTTTTTGAATCTTATCATCGCCAATAGCCGATGCTGCTCGAATGGCCTCAATAAAATCTTCTCGCTCAATCAAGTCAGTTGCCTTATGAGAATGATGTGCCCACACTCCTGCCAAAAAATCAGCTTGCAACTCTAAACGCACCGACAAATCATTGTACTGGGTTTGCGAAATTCTACCTCTTTGCTTGTGTACATAATCAGTATAGCCCAACAAATTTTGAATGTGATGCCCCACCTCATGTGCCACCACATAAGCAAACGCAAAATCTCCAGGAGCACCAAACGTATTTTTAAGCTGCTCATAAAAATCTAAATCCATATAAACTTTAGAATCACCGGGGCAATAAAAAGGGCCCGTAGCCGATGAAGACATACCACAAGCCGATTCGATATGCTCTTCAAACAACACCAATTTAGGTGCTAAATACCTTTTGCCCAACTGATCTGCGAATTGCTTAGACCAAATATCTTCTGTTTCTTGCAAAACAACTCCAACCATATCTGCCAGAGCCTCTTC
>JAHDHZ010000031.1:29688-31118 GCA_020631045.1 Flavobacteriales bacterium
AAAAATTTAACTGGTTACTGCAGCCCCTTTTCCATACTCCATCAAAAAGGCTTTTAAAAATGACCCTAGATCTCCATCTAATACCTGATCAGGGTTGTTCACTGTATGATTTGTTCTGTGGTCTTTCACTCTGCGATCATCCAACACATAACTTCTAATTTGAGAGCCCCACTCTATTTTCATTTTGCCTGCTTCAATCTCGTTTTGCTTTTCACGACGCTTTCTAAGCTCAAGCTCATACAACTGTGATTTTAACAAACGCATGGCATTTTCTCTATTTTGCAATTGCGAACGAGATTCAGTGTTTTCAATGACAATTCCACTCGGAGCGTGACGCAAACGAACGCCCGTTTCTACCTTGTTTACATTTTGGCCTCCTGCCCCACTACTTCTAAAGGTATCCCAAGAAATATCAGAAGGATTCACCACTATTTCAATCGAATCATCTACAAGCGGATACACATATACCGACACAAAAGAAGTCATACGCTTGCCTTGCGCATTAAACGGACTGACTCTAACCAAACGATGCACGCCATTCTCTCCTTTCAGATATCCAAACGCATGATCTCCAGAAATCTCTAAGGTACAGGTCTTAATGCCGGCCACATCACCATCTTGTAAGTTCAATTCTTTAACCTTATACCCACTTTTCTCACCCCACATGATGTACATACGCATCAGCATAGAGGCCCAATCACAACTCTCGGTCCCACCAGCTCCTGCGGTGATTTGTAAGACTGCATTTAAGCTATCTTCTTCAGCCGAAAGCATATTTTTAAACTCTACCTCTTCAAATTTTTCTACTACCTTGTTGTACTGGCTCATCACCTCATCTTCTGAAGCATCACCTGCTTTGTGAAATTCATAGAGCACATCAACATCACTGATTTCAGTATCTAAAAAAGCACAAGCCTCGACCCAATATTTTTTGGCTTTCACCTCTTTTAAAATGCCTTCAGCCTTTTTTGGATCGTTCCAAAACTCAGGATCATGGGTCTTCAACTCTTGATCTTTAAACTGCTCGGTCAAGCGCTCAAGATTCAAATGTTTTTTCAGCGCCTCAAATCGAGTCGATAGCGCTTTTATGTCGTCTGTAGTAATCAAAGTGTCACAAATTTACGAAAGTTTCTTATTCTTTTTTGAAGCTATTTCTGGCTTTTCGCTGTAGTTTTTTCGCCCCGCCCTAAAGGCTGCTAGGCCAAACATGAGCTTGCTGATCGCTCCGCTATGTCTGGCTGAGCATCTTTTGGGGCGCAGCATCAAAAAGCTGCCGCTGCAATCCAGGCTAAAATTTACTTAAGGCTAAACGCCTTAGTCCTCAGGGATTACAGATCCCTTGTTCTACAATGATTAAAATGAAAAGCTAAAACACTGACGTGTTTCTGCTTTTTTGCTTCTAAGAATTTGCTTAAGGCTGAACGCCTTAG
>JAHDHZ010000074.1 GCA_020631045.1 Flavobacteriales bacterium
CATAAAAATGCAATTGCTGCTGTAAGAGATACTGTAGAGGCTGCAGCTGAAATTGGCTTAAACTATTTAACGCTTTATGCTTTTTCAACTGAGAATTGGAACAGGCCCAAACTTGAGGTAAATGCTTTGATGAATCTATTGGTTGAATCTTTAAACAAAGAACTACCTACTTTACAAAAAAATAAAATCAAACTCATCAGTATTGGTGATCATTCAAAATTGCCTAGTTCTTGTCAAAAAACATTGCAAAATGTGATGCAGCAGACCAAAGAGAACACGCATATGACCTTGAATTTAGCCTTGAGTTACAGTTCAAGATGGGACATCACTAGAGCCATTCAAAAAATTTCAAGTAAGGTGGCTAATGGTGAATTGCAAACCTCTAAAATTGATGAACAAACTTTGAGTAGTTTTTTATCAACTTCACAAATACCTGATCCTGAATTACTTATTAGAACAAGTGGAGAGCATAGAATCAGTAATTTTTTACTTTATGAGCTCTCGTATTCAGAGTTGTATTTCACCGATCAACTATGGCCCGATTTTAGAAAAAAAGACTTTTTTAAAGCCATTGAAAATTATCAATTAAGAGAAAGAAGATTTGGAAAAACATCTGCACAAATACAGCATTAATTTGATCATAGCAATGTGTTTTCCTGTGTTTATTTTCGCACAGGTAAATCCATCACAATATCAAAACACAAGCACGCTTGGAAACAATGCTCAAGCCACAAACCTAAAATCAAAAATCATTGGTAAAATCACTGTAAGTGGTTCTGATAAGGTTGATAAACAAGCCTTGATTCTAATCTCAGGATTGATGAGCGGTCAAAACATTACCATTCCTTCAGATGCCATTTCAACAGCCATTAAAAATTTGTGGGATCAAAATTTATTCTCTGACATTCAAATCTATAAGTTAAATGAAACTGAAAGTTCTGTTGATTTAGAAATTAGAATTAAAGAACGCAAAAGATTGTCTCGTTTTTCTTTTCACGGCATCAAAAAAACAGAAGTTGATGATTTGAGAGAAGAAATTGATTTATACAAAGAAAAAATCATCACTGATGAAATGATTTTATCGACAAAAAATAAGATTAAAGATTATTATAAAGACAAGGGATACCACAATACCAGTGTACAGATCAAACAAGAAAACGACAGTATATTTACCAATCACAACATCATTAATATTCATATAAAAAAGAATGCTAAGATCAAGATTAATGAGATTTTAGTCGATGGCAACCGTGTGTTAAGTGACAAAAAAGTGCGAAAAACAATGTCTGAAACCAAGCGCAGAGCAATTTTCGATCCTTTTTATCAATTCTTGCCTTTCATGAAAAACTCTATACAATCGATTGGTAAAAAAGATTCAATTCAATTTTCTAAACGTTTAAACACCTATTTAGATCAGCGCATTTCTCTTAGTATATTCAAGCAATCTAAATACTTAAAGAGCAACTATTCAGCAGATAAGAAATTGATTATTGATAAGTACAATGAAATGGGTTATAGAGATGCTTTCATTGAAAGCGATACCATTTACAATTCTTCTGATGATGGAATCAGTTTAAAACTCAACATCAATGAAGGGCAGCGCTATTATTTTAGAAACATTACTTGGTCTGGAAACACCAAGTACAAAACCACAACACTTAATAAAATATTAGGCATTCAAAAGGGCGATGTATACAATCAAAAGCGTTTAGAAGAGCGCTTGTTTATGTCTCAAAACAGTACTGATGTGAGCTCTTTGTATATGGATAATGGATATCTATTTTTCAATCTTACGCCTTTAGAAATTATGGCTCATGAAGATTCTATTGACCTAGAACTTCGAGTTTACGAAGGACGTCAAGCACGTATCAAACGCATCTCTGTGGTGGGCAATCAAAAAACCAATGATCACGTAGTACTCAGAGAGGTGCGTACACAGCCTGGTCAGTTGTTTTCTCGTTCAGACATTATTCGTACTCAAAGAGAATTGTCTCAATTGGGATTTTTTGATCCTGAACAGCTCAATGTTGTTCCTACACCAAACCCGGTAGATGGCACCGTTGATATTGAATATGTGGTTGCTGAAAAACCATCTGATCAATTACAATTGTCAGCAGGGTGGGGGGGCAATACCCTTTACGGAACACTAGGCGTTTCGTTTAATAATTTTTCTACTAAAAACTTTTTCAAAAAAGGCGCTTGGCAACCCTTACCTGCAGGCGACGGGCAACGTTTAAATATACAAGCACAATCAAATGGTCGCACATATCAAGGCTACAACATTTCTTTTACAGAACCTTGGTTAGGGGGTAGAAAACCCAATGCTTTAACCCTCTCGGCATGGTACAATCAGCAAACCAATGCACAACCTAAATTTTTAGATTCAACTGATGCATCAGGAAATCGTATTGAAAACCCTGCACGAACATATTTAAGAATCTATAGTTTCTCAGTAGCTTTAGGTACTCGTTTGAAACGACCAGATGATTTCTTTACCCTTTCTCATGAGTTGACTTATCAGAGATATAATCTGAAAAATTGGTCTCAATTTATTTTCAATACAGGAAAATCAAACAACTTATTTTATAAAGCTACGCTTTCAAGAAATTCTGTAGATCAACCTATTTATCCTAGAAAAGGAGCCAATATTAAGACCTCATTACAACTTACCTTACCCTATTCAAGTTTAGATAGAGCTCTGAGTAGTGCGCCAAAAGATTATGCAACCCTAGCAGATGCAGATAAGTATCGTTGGGCAGAATATTACAAGGTTAAATTTACCGCAGATTGGTATACAGAACTTGTAAATAAATTGGTTTTAAAAACTAAAGTCGGATTTGGCTTTTTGGGTAGTTATAATTCAGGCATTGGCACAGCACCTTTTGAGCGTTTTTATTTGGGCGGAAGCGGTCTTACAAACTTTCAGTTAGATGCAAGAGAAATCATTGCTTTGAGAGGATATGATGATAGCGGTGTTTATCCTTACAGACCTGACATTAATCCAACCAACAACAATACAGGACAGCCCATCATTACAAAATATACTATGGAATTGCGTTATCCATTGAGTTTAAATCCGCAAGCCACGATTTTTGCTTTAAGCTTTTTAGAGGCAGGCAATACGTGGTATGATAAATTCAATCCGTTTTTTGTGCGTAGATCTGGAGGGTTTGGTATTAGAGCATTCTTGCCCATGTTCGGATTATTGGGCTTAGATTGGGGATACCGTTTTGATGATGTAGAGACCAACCGTTTTATGCAGCGCTCACAAATTCACTTTACCATTGGGGCTAATCTAGGCGAATTGTAAAATGATGCTAGCCGCAGTAGATATTGGCTCAAACGCCATTCGCTTGTTGATCAGTGAGCAAAAGAAAAAAAACGATCAAGCCTATTTTAAAAAAAGAGCTTTAATTCGATTGCCCATTCGTTTAGGAGCAGATGTATTCTCTAAACAAAAAATTTCTAAGAAAACCCTAGATAAGCTTATTTTAGGCCTTCAGAGCTATAAAAACATAATGAAGGTATACCAGGTAGAAAAATATAGAATTTGCGCCACATCAGCCTTTAGAGAAGCAGCAAACAAACAACAAGCAATACAAGAGATTCAAAAACAAACAGGCCTTGACATTGAATTGATCTCAGGAGCACAAGAAGCAGCTTTGATTCACGCTCAAGATGCTATGCGGGTGTTTGAAGAAAAGAAAAAAGCCTATATGTATGTCGATGTGGGTGGAGGAAGCACTGAGATTTCGTTATTTAAAGCATCAAAAATTGAATATTCAAAATCATTTAAAATTGGTACTGTTCGAATTTTAGAAGGCAAAGACAAGAAAAGTGAATGGAAGGCTTTTTTTGAACACATTGATAAGATTGCCAAAAAAGAACAAATCAATGGTTTAATTGGTACTGGTGGTACGATCAACAAGTACGCGAAAATCATTACTGAAGAAAAAAAACCTACAAGAGTATCAAGCAAAGCATTTTTAGAGCTTTACGATAAACTCTTATCTATGAGTTATAAACAGCGCATGCACATCTATGATTTGAATCCTGATCGAGCTGATGTGATTGTTCCGGCTGGTAAAATATTTTCACATATTTTCAATCAAACATCTGCTGCTTTTCTTTATGTACCTAAGGTTGGATTGGCTGATGGCATTATAAGACAATTGGCTTTGTAATGCGTCAATTATTTTTAAAATACCATGTACTACATTTGGTTTTATTTGCATTGTTTGCCTTTGTAATTGCCTTTTTAAACTTTAAAAGTCTATATACTCAAATCGCAGCATTTCTATGCTTGTCAATCACAGCGTATAGCTTACAATATTTGAGTACTGCAAATAAATTATTTAAGTTTAAAACCAGCTTGTTTACATTTCAATTTTTGATGCTCAGTGCACTTTTTTTATCTGTCTTTAATTCAATTTCTACGCATTATATAGCCCTTTTAATACTCTTGGGCATTTTTTTATTGATCAGCAGACTTAATTACGATCAAGGTGCTCAAAGAGCGTATTTTTTTATTGGTCAATTACTTGCTATTTGTGTGATTATACACCCCATATATGCAACATACATTATAGCAATTTATCTTTATTTTTTAATAGATACATCTTTTAGGTTTAACCAATACTTAAACGTTTTTTTAGCAAGCTTATCAGTCTTTTTAATTTATGCTTCTTGTATATACTTATTTGATTTAGAGCATTATAAAAATGAATTAACTTCAGTTTTGAGTAGTCAAAATCTAGAGTTTTATACTTTTTCACCTCTTTGTTTGGTTTTCTTAGGAATACTTCCTAGCATAAAAGCGTACAATAAGTCAGGAATTATGGCCAAAAAGACAAGTTCTTTACTACTTTATTTTTTTGTGGTTTCTGTTGTGTTATCTTTTTTTGATATCACTCAGTTTTTTATTAGTTGCACGTTTTTTGCTTTGTTGATTACGAATTATCTTGTGAATACAAAAAACACACTTATTGCAGAATTGTTGTTTTCTATGCAACTACTCTATGTACTTTATTTATTGTTTTAAGAAACTGTTTAAAAGTTCAGTTGCTTGATCAACAGCTACAGTTAGATCTTTGTTTAAAATAATTTGATCGAACTGGTTGGCATATTTCAATTCTTTGTGTGCCTTTCCGATGCGCATGGCAATTTTTTCTGCGCTTTCAGAGGCTCTAGATTTCAATCTTTTTTCAAGTTCTTCAACAGAAGGGGGCATGATGAAAATTGAAAGAGCATTGTCTTTAAAAAAATCTTTTAAGTTTAAACCCCCAATTACATCTACATCAAAAATGACATGCTTGCCCATTTCCCAAATGCGAGTAATCTCAGATTTTA
>JAHDHZ010000075.1 GCA_020631045.1 Flavobacteriales bacterium
CATCAGTGTCAAAAATAGAATAGCGGGCAATGAATGAAAATTTGCCCATCATGGGTTTGTACAAAAGGTCTTGATAGGCATACCACCCAATATTTTTAGCCGTAAAATCATAACGGGTGAACTCTACTCTTGTTCTAATGGCCCAAGTTTTGTTGATTTTGTGAGAAAAATGTATGCGGGCATTGTGCCTGAGGGTTTTAATGTTTTCTTGACTCAACAGTTCAGCATCACTATCAATTCTGTTTTTATCTTCTAGGCGATAACGAGCATAAATGACCGTGCCTCTTTTAGGCTTAAAGTTAAGTTGTGCTAAGTATTCGTAACCTACAGAAGGTTTTGATGAGGTGCGCGAAATCCAATGGTTTTTAAACTGATCAATGTAAGCGGTGAACCACCATTTTGGGTTGAATTTCAATTCTAAACCAGCATAAAGCCCTATTTCATTATAAGGAGAAGATTCTCTAATGGGTTGAGGAATCAGCGAGATAAAATTATAGGGCAAATAGCGGTATTGTAAAATTAAGCTTACTTTTTTATCAAGGCTTGAAATCAACCCATGGGTCATGCCGATTCCGCCATTTAAATTTTTAGAAACCTCGCCGTAAAAAATCGTATTGTTTAAATTGTGTTGGTATTCTAATGCTAATTGGGTGGAGCTTTGGGCAGTGTCTGTGGCAAATGATTTGTAGAGTGTAGAGTTGCCTTGTAACAAGCCTTTGGTAATGGTTCTATTAGCTGCCATCAAGCTGATATGACCATTCTTATGTTTGAACCGGGGGGAAAATCCACCATAAAAAGCAGCAGTCGTGAATTTCTTATCAACTTCGCTTTGGGTTCTGTGATTTCCGTTGTTGCTAAAAGAATTAAAAATAATTTGATCATCAGCACCCAATTGAAAGCTGTCTAAGTTTTGAATGGTGGCGTCAAAATTATTGTAAGAAGTAAAGACCGTAGCTTGCCATTTATCAGAGCCAAAATGGGAGGCAGCTCCTCTGAAAAAGTAGTTTCCATCGATCGATCTAGAAGGCGTAATCAAGGTAGCATTGCGCTTTACAGCATACACATCGGCACTTTTACTGAAGGCACGTGAGGTCCAAAGACTTAGGCCTTGCCCATATTCAAAACGGTAGTCTCCTAAAGCCAATTGTTTGACAAATCCCAGATTTTTGGTGTAAAAATGAGCTGAGTAATAATCGAAGCCTTGCTTTTGAGAGCCCCTGAAGAATTCTTCACCGGCATCTTTTTCAGCAATGATACCAAAAGAGGTGTTTCTAGATCTTCCATGATAGCGCATTTGCAGTTGATCGGGTGAGCCTAGGTATGGCGATTCACCTAATGAGTCTTTGATAAATCCCCTTTGAGTTTCTAGTACTCTTGAGTAAATGCTAGCAACTTCATGTTTGAATTCTTTTTCAGAGATGTTGTTCCAAATACTTTTGTTTTCATTCACCTGAACAAAAGGCAGTATTAAGTCAATGGTATTTAGGTCAAATCCATCAATGGCTTGCAATTCATAAATTGATTGCATTTCACTATTTACGATGCGATGTTTTAATAGGTTTAAAATTTGAATATCATTCAATAGCATCAAAGAAGAAAGTTCTTGATAGTCGGTGTTGTTCAAATCAATAGGGTGTTCAAAATAATCTTGCAGACTGCTTTGAATGGTAAATACATCAATTTCTTCGCCTTCAAGCTCTTCTAAAATAAACTCGATGCGCTGATTGATTAAAGACATGTCAATCTCACTTCTTTGTTGAGCAACAAGCAGAGATGGGAAAAGAGCTATAAAAATAAGAAGCCTATTCTTTAACATATCCTAAACTTACTGAAGGAGAGTGTCCCAAGGTGTTGTGCACTCGATTAGCAATGTCTAATTTAAAAGAATTAGACGGATAAAAAGCAATACCAAAACTAAATACTGAAGGGCTCGATTGAAAAGATCCTCTTAAGATTAATTTTTCTGAGACTTTGTATTGAAGAGCAGGGTTGATGGATGCTTTTTGATTTTGAATTTTTGAATATTCTAAATATGAGCTGAGTACTTCTGAGAAATGGTAAGCAACAGAGAAGTAAGCACTTCTTGAGTTTTCTACTGTGCCATTCACTTCTGTAAGTTGGGTGTGTGCGATATTTCTTGTGAATGCGGCAAGTTCAATATTTTCAGTACAAGAGTAAGTGAGTCCTAAGTCTGTAGAAATACTGTTGATATTTGCGTATGGACTTTGAGCTTGTAGGCTTAGATAATTTGCTTTTACTCCAATTGAAAGCTTCTCATGCAGGTTTTTAGCAAGGTTAAGTGAAAATCGGTTATCTCTTAATGCAGAAAAACCAGCTGATTGAATGCCAATGCCTACGTGTAATGCTTTGGTTGGAATTTGTATTGAAAGAGCACCTGCTGTTAATCCGTTTATTGTATATAGACTTTTTGCTGCAAGACCAACACTAAATGAAGAGAGTTTGGTCATAGTTGCTGGATTGGTTAATGATGAGAAGTGAGAGGCATAAATACTTTGGTTGCTCAAGGCTTCGGCGGGAGATCCAAAAATACTTTGTTCTTGCGCAAAACTACTGTTAGAAGCTAAAAATATGAGCAAGATGAATATTCTCATGCTTTGAGCTTGTATAAGGCATTGATGTTTCTGCCTAGTTCATCATAATCTAATCCATAACCTACAACAAACTTGTTTTCAATTTCAAGTGCAGCATAATCGATTGTAATGTCTTTTTTATATGCTTCTGGTTTGAGCAGCATAGAAGCAATTTTAATCGAGCTAGGAGCTTTTGGTTTTAGCGTGTTTACCAATGTTTCGATGGTATTTCCTGTGTCAATAATATCTTCAACAATAATGATAGGTCTGTTTTCAATGTTTTTTGAAAGGCCAATGATTTCAGTAACCTCTCCTGTAGAGCGCGTGCCATGGTATGAAGAGACTTTGATAAAGCAAACTTCTAAATCGAACTTTAAGACTTTTAAAAGATCTGATGCAAACATAAAAGCCCCATTGAGTACCACGATGAAAAGTGGTTTTTTGTCTTTATAATCTTCAGTGATTTTTTGGGCGAGCGCTTCTATAGAAGCTTGAATTCTCTCTTTTGTAATGTAAGGCTCAAAAACCTTATCGTGAAGTTTAATCTCTGACATGGACGTAGAGTTTAGAATTCATGCAAATATAGGTATTAAAAGCCGAATGAGTTGATTTTGGCACAAGACTTGTAGTATTGTTGATAAATGGCTTTTGAAAATAAAAAGATTTGAATAGCCTTTAATATGAATGTATTTTATATTTTTAAACCAATTAAACGAAAAATAAGATGAAAAAGACAGCAATTTTATTGACAGGACTTATGATCGGAGCCGTTTCATTTGTTCAGGCTCAGTTTGAGGGAGTGATCAAATTCAAAAAGCACAAAACTACTGAAACTATTGATTATACTTATCACATCAAAGGTGATCAGGTACGTATTGATGAGTTTGATCGTGATGGTAAACTCAAAGGGATTATGTTGATTAATAGCACAAAAAATGAAGTGGTAGCATTAAGTCCAGATCGTAAGCTATATATGGATGCCACAAACTCTAGGGTTCCTGCAAAGGTAAATCCGAAGGTGACCAAGACGAGTAAAAAAGAAAAAATCAATGGTTACATGTGTTCAGAATGGTTAGTAGTGAGTGAGCAAGAAGGTATCTTTGTGACCTATCAAGTAATTGATGATGCTAAATTTTCATTCTTCAAACCTATGCTTGAGACCTTGAACCGTAAAGATCGCTTAAGTAAGTATTGGTTAGAAGTTCCAGGCATTGAAAACCGCTTTACCATGGTTGGTGTTGAGAAGTACGCTGATGGAAAACAAAAAGTAAAATTAGAAGTAGTTGAAATGACAGAAAAGTCTGTTGATGCTTCTTTATTTAAGATTCCGTCTGATTACGTAAAGTTTGAAAAATAAGAATTGTTGTTTATTAAACGAAAGGGGCTTTTGGCCCCTTTTTTTGTTTCTATAGTTCAAAGATCGTTTAAATTATTTTTCTCTCATCGACGAAATGTCACAAGAAAAATTAGCAAACCCTCCTAAAAATCAGAATGCTTCGCCTGATTTTTTTGACGCACTGGCCTGCCCGGCTTTGCTATTTTTTAGTGTCATTTCTAATGATTCGTTCAAAATAATTTAAACGATCTTTGAACTACAATAACTGTCTTTATGCACATCAAAGAAGCCCAACAACAAGTCGACCAATGGATCAATACCATTGGTGTTCGTTATTTTAATGAGTTGACCAATATGGCCATGCTCACAGAAGAGGTAGGAGAAGTTGCACGTATTATAGCTCGTAGATATGGAGAGCAAAGTGAAAAACCATCAGATAAAGACAAAGCCCTTTCAGATGAATTGGCAGATGTCTTATTTGTCTTGATCTGTCTTGCTAATCAAACAGGCGTTGATTTGACAGAGGCGCTGAAAAAGAATCTAGAGAAAAAGACCAAAAGAGATGCTGATCGGCATAAAACACATTTTAATAAAATAGATCAAAAGTAAGTATGGCAACAAGTCCTGAACACGATAAACGAATTGCTGAAATGACCTTTGCTGAAGTCTATCCGCACTATATCACCAAGATTGAAAAAAAAGGAAGAACCAAAGAAGAGCTCTTACAAGTAATTGAGTGGTTAACCTCATTTAATGAAGGGCAGTTAAATGAGTTTGTAAATCAAAAAACCACATTTGAGCAGTTTTTTAAAGCAGCTCATCTAAATGAAAATGCAACCCTAATTAAAGGGTCTATTTGTGGGTATAAAATTCAAGAGATTCAAACACCCTTAACCAAACAGGTAAGGTATTTAGACAAGCTTGTAGATGAGCTTGCGAAAGGAAAACCTATTGATAAAACATTGAGAAAACCTTAGCCCATCGGCAGCTTATAAAACCAATTCCTTTACAAAATCAACCCAAGGATCTTGGTCGTTTAAACTTTCGACCAACTGAATCTTTTCGCCTCCGTGCTCTTCGAAAAGCTCTTGGTATTCATCGCCTATTTCAATGGTGGTCTCTAAGCAATCAGCTACGAAAGCAGGAGAGAACATTAAAATGCGTTTATCGCCCATTTTGGCGCGCTGTTCGATTACTTTGTCGCTAAAAGGCTCGAGCCATCCACCCCCCAAACGCGATTGAAAAGCAACCGTGTAATCACTTTCTTTAAGCTTTAAGTGCTGGGCAATCTGACGGGTAGTTTCATAAC
>JAHDHZ010000076.1 GCA_020631045.1 Flavobacteriales bacterium
ACCAGTTTTGAGGCCTTTGCTTTGAATTTATCGGCCAATCCTGATACCATTCAAGCTTTCACGAGCACTACTCTTTTGGCAAACCCTCAAGAAACTGCTGACTTTACATGGATCTATGACTTTCAAGACCCCAGTTTATTGAGCCAAAGTGTTGAATTAGATCAAACCACCAGTTTTACCTTTAGAGCTACAGACCCTACAGATGAAGGCTGCTTTTTTGACTCCTCAATTACAGTTGTGGTGATTTCTTATATCTGTAATGATTCTAGTGTGTTTGTGCCCAATGCCTTTACGCCAAACAATGACAATGAAAACGATGAGTTGTGGGTACGCGGAAGACTGTTAAGCGATCTATATTTTGTGATTTATAACCGCTGGGGAGAAAAGGTATTTGAAACCACTGATCAAAATATCGGTTGGAATGGCACTTACAAAGGCAAAGAAAGCGATGCTGGCGTGTTTGACTATTATCTTCAAGTCACTTGCCCCACTGAAGAAAAAGCATTTATAAAAGGAAACATTACTTTAATACGTTGAAAAAGATTTTGACATATCTCATCGGCTTGAGCCTTTCATTTAAGCTTGAAGCGCAAGATGTGCACTATTCTAACTTTGATGTAAATCCAACCCTAATTAGCCCTTCTGAAACAGGTAATTTTATTGGAGATTATCGCCTCACAGGCATTTACCGCAATCAATGGCGCGCAGTAACAGTTCCTTTTGTATCAACTACAATAACCGCTGAGCAAAAATCGCCTTTTAAAAAAGTGAAAGGATTGCATCTTGGTCTGCAGCTTACAAGAGATCGCGCCGGAGATTCTAAATATACCCAACTGCATGCAAACCTTTCAGTGAGCTATGAAATTCAAATCGATTCGAGCAAAAAAAATACACTTCTTGTGGGGCTTGCATCAGGGTTACAACAAACCAATATTGATTATGATGCCTTGAGTTTCAACAATCAATACAACGGATTTGCATATGATCCTAATTTGGCGAGTGGGGAGAGTTTTTCACAAAACAATACGAGTGGAGCAAATTCAGCTTTTGGCGTTACCTATTCAAGACGCATCAACAATAAGTTTAGCGCAAGTATCTCAAGTTCGATCAACAATATTATCAAGCAAAAAAACGGATTTGGCCCTTCAGAGAACACCTTAGCTAGAAGGGCTAATTTTTTGATTCAGGGGCAATATAGGTACAGTGACAGATTGAGTTTTCTACCAAAAATCTTAATGACTCCTCAGGGAAAATACCGAGAATATATGATTGGCACTTTAGTCGCTTATAATCTTGATCACAAAAAGAAATATGCCCCAGGGCGCGTGTATGGGCTTTTATTTTCAAGATTAAGAGATGCCATTATTATAGGAGCTGGGTTTGATTATAACGATTGGCACATTCGATTTTCGTATGATGTAAACACCTCAGGTTTTACCCCTGCCACCCATTATCGTGGAGGGTTTGAACTGGGCGTGCAGTATGTTTTACGCAAGATTCCTGCCCTTTATTACAAACGTTGCCCCAATTATATATGAGAAATTTGTTTTTATGTGTCATAAGTGGTTTATTGTTGGCCTTGAGCTGGCCTGCAACGGGAAGTCTCACTTGGCTTGTATTCATAGCATTTATTCCGCTATTTTTCGCCTCTCAAGATTTTATACTTTCTAGGACTGATTTTAAAAAAGCGTTTGGATCGTTTTATTTGGCCTTCTTAATTTTTAACATCATCACCACTTGGTGGGTCTACCACGCATCAGGCTTTGGAGTGGTCATTGCTATTGTGTTCAATAGTTTATTCATGACGATGGTCTATTGGGCTTTTCATCAAATCTACAAGCGATCAGGTGGTCAATTCTATAGTTTTATTGCCCTAATTGCCTTTTGGATAAGTTTTGAAAAACTGCATATGTATTGGGATATTTCTTGGCCTTGGCTAACCCTTGGCAATGTCTTTGCAGCTAAGCACAATTGGGTGCAATGGTATGAATATACTGGGCATTTGGGCGGAAGCTTGTGGGTGTTGTTGTTGAATGCCTTAATTTTTGAAACAATGCAAAGGGTAATTTCAAACACTTCGTTTATGGGTTGGCTAATAGCAATAATAGTGTTTAGCTGTCTGCCGATTATGGTCTCTTATTTAATTTTAAACAATCTTGAAAATACCAGCACTAAATCAATTGAAGTTGTAGTGGTACAACCCAATATCGACCCTTATTACGATAAATTTTCTTCGATGAGTTCAAAACAGCAGGTACAACGCTTTTTAGATTTGGCTAAACAAAAAATTACGCCATCCACCCAACTAGTCGTAGGGCCAGAAACTGCAGTAGTGCGCAACACCAATGAGCAAAAACCTTTCAAAAATGATGAGATCAATATGATTGAGCAAATGGCTGATACGCATAATGTAAGTTGTCTGATTGGTATTAATTCTTACCGTATTTATCAAAAAGATGAAAAGCCCTCTAACACTTCAAGAGCAATGGGCAAGACCGGAAAGTCTATTGATTTTTACAACACTGCTGCATTTATAGAAGATGAATCTATTGACTTTTACCACAAATCAAAATTGGTGCCAGGCGTTGAGAAAATGCCTTTAGGTTGGTTATTAAAACCTATTGAAAAGTTTGCCATCAATTTAGGTGGAACAACAGGCAGTCTAGGCATTCAAGAAAATAGAAATGCTTTTAGCGTAAAAGGTACCAATGCAAAAGTAGCCCCTATTATTTGCTATGAGTCTATTTACGGTAGTTATGTCGGTGAGTATATACAAGCAGGTGCAAACATACTGGCCATCATTACAAATGACGGTTGGTGGAAAGATACCCCAGGCTATCATCAACATTTAGATTATGCGCGTTTGAGAGCCATCGAACACAGGCGTGAAATTATTAGATCTGCCAATACAGGCATCTCTTGTTTTATTGATCAAAAAGGTGAGATCGACCAACCAACTAATTGGTGGGTGCAAGATGTGATTACTCGAGAAGTTAAGTTAATTGAAAAACAAACCTTTTACAGTCGGTTTGGAGATTATGTTGCCTTTATTGCAATTGCTTTGAGTTTTTTGATGGCTTTTATTGTTTTAAGCAAACGCTTTTAATTTAAAAACCTCCACTTCACTCCAAAATAAATCTGTCTATCAGCATAAGGATAATATGTTGTACTAGCAACCACTCCTTGGCTAAAAAATCCATTAGAAGCATGCACAACTCTAACGTATAGAGATGCATTTGTTAAGTGTATATCAGTATAGAAATCCACCACAGGTAATCCACCCGATAAAATTTGATTTTGATAATGTTGCGCATCAAGCAAAGGAAGGTAAGTTGGCAGATACTGCTCTGGTCTATAATTACAGATCAAGCCCAAAGTCATTGGTAATGTTTTCTTAAATAGAGCAAAGTTATAATACAACTCTAAAGAAGAGCTTAACTGAGCTAAGTTTAAACGCTCATCTGCCTGTTGTAAAAGCAATGAACCAATAAGAAGAAATGATTTATACTCTTTTTTAAGATTTAGATCAGCTTTTAAGACACTTGTGCTTGCAATTTGTTGTACTGTTATATTTTCATCAAAATAAGGTTGATTTGCTAATTGATACGCCTCAAGATTTACACTCAAAAAAGAAAACTTATTAAACTCTAACGCAAATCGGCTAGTTTGCACTTTTTTCAAAGCATTAGAATAATTTAAATAAGGGCTACTATTTCTGTAGAAAATCTCATGTGCTCTTTTCTGATTTTGATCAAATTGTAGTGCTAAACCAAACTTCTTTAAATGATAAGAAAAGCTTAAATGATAATCATTTTGATTAAAGCCCAATAAATTATAGTACCCTTTAAAATAAGCCTTATTTAAATAGTTCGCACTTAATCCTAGAATAAGGTTATTTGATGAATTATCAAGTGCATTTATATAATCTATTTGTACAGAATCTTTATAATGCTGAGTTTGAGTAAAAAAAGCTTGTTGAAGAGAAAATGTATAATAAAGACTAGAGTCTATCAAAAAAGGGTTATTTATTATTGCACTCAACCTGTATTTTTTGATAAAAATAGAATCATTTACTAGGCCATATGTAAGTATGTTATAGTTGTTATAATAAGAAGTATCAAAGCCCACACTTTCATCATTGTATTTGGCCAACTGCCGATCATGTTCAAACTTTAAAGATATCTGTTTGGTCTCAGAAAGATTTAAGCCTGTTTTTAAAACAAAGCTTCTAAAACGATCTATTCTTTGAGCCGAAAGCCTTGTAGAGACATTTCTTTTAATATCAATAGCTTCTACAAAAGAAAGTGTGCCTTGATTGATTCCTCCATTTTGCTGAAAAGTTTTTCGATTAGAAAAATAATTAAAATGAATAAACTTTCTATTTAATGAATCTTTTGCATAAAGATGCAGATCTATATTTGACTGACCTGCTTGTTCTTCTTGATAATCTCCCGTAGCATTTGAATTCTCAAAAAAAACATGCAGCCCTACTTGTTTTGAAAGTTTCTGCTCATGGCGAACGTCTATAGATTGTTGACGCACAGCTCCTGCAAAGTAATGTACATCTGTCTGTGCAATTTTATTGTAAAGGGTATCTAGTGTTTTTAGCTGAAAATTTTTGTTGTAATTATAACCTAGATTTAAATCTTGTGAAAATACAGATTGAAAATTTAAACCCAAAGGATTTGAAGTCTCAACAACACTATAATTACGTTGAGTATAGGCTATATGATCAAAATTCTGTGCTGACAGAGTGCCTACTAAGAGGCTAAAAATATAAAGCTGAATCTTTTTTAGAAACATGGTAGGTTACTAAGATAAAAACTTAGAAACTGTTTTTCAATTACATATAAAAAAAAAGCCTTGCACAAGTGCAAGGCTTTCTTAAAAAACTGGCAACGACATACTATCCCACCTTACGGCAGTACCATCTGCGCTATAGGGCTTAACTTCTCTGTTCGGAATGGAAAGAGGTGATCCCCTATGCTATAGTCACCAAAAATATCTTTTGACGCATTGAAAGAAAAGTGTGTATAAAAGTGTATGGATTATTAGTATTGCTCAGCTTTGACATCACTGCCTTTACACTTGCAACCTATCGACGTCATCGTCTCTGACGATCCTAAGAAACCTAATCTTGAGGCGAGCTTCGTGCT
>JAHDHZ010000032.1 GCA_020631045.1 Flavobacteriales bacterium
TAAACACTCCTTATGATAAGTTTTCTCTTGAATTTATTTTAGGATACGCTTTTGCACCACTCATGTGGATCATCGGAGTAGCCAAAGAAGACATGGCTTTGATGGGCCAATTGTTGGGTGTGAAATTAGTGGCCAGCGAATTTGTAGGCTACATTCAGTTAGCCTCATTGAAAGATGCTTCAAATGCGATTCATTTAACCTATCAAAAATCTGTGATCATGGCTACTTATATGTTGTGTGGGTTTGCCAATTTTGCTTCTATTGGAATTCAGATAGGAGGCATTGGTTCACTTGCTCCGTCAAAAAGAAAACAGCTTTCTGAGTTTGGTCTTCGAGCGCTTTTGGGCGGAATGCTCGCCTCTTTAGTCTCAGCAACAATAGCAGGAGTTTTAGTAGTGTAATTAATTAATAGAAATCATGAAAAAATTAATCATAGTCATTTTTATAGGTTCTTTTTTAAGTTGCAGCGATGAGATTCAAGTCAATGCACCTTATAAAGACACAACAGTTGTGTACGGATTACTCAGTAAATCTGATTCGCGTCATTACATAAAAATCAACAAAGCGTTTTTAGGCGAAGGTGATGCCAATCAAATGGCTTTGATTGCAGATTCTTCTGAATATGAAAACCTAGAGGCTAAGATTTTGAAAAAAGATGGCGAAAATATTGTGTCAGAAACTCTTTTGCAGGACACTTTAATCACCAACAAACAGACAGGAGACTTCTTTGCGCCCAATCAGACCATCTACTACTTTGATGATCAACTTGATGAGAACTACGAATATGAGTTGCAAGTAAATGTTCAGGGTAAGCAAGAGTTGGTGCGTGCTCAAACCCCTGTGATTGATGATTTTAATCTTACCGGAGGGCAAATTTTTGGCAATGCTGTAGTGCCAGTTAGTTTTATCAATTCAGGTGGAGTATATTCTACGCAATTGTTTACCTATACAAGTGTGCCTTCTGCCAAGTCATATCAGTTGATTATGCATGTACATTATACCAATCATTATTTAGATGAAACTACAGAAGAAAAAAGTTTTGATGTAGAATACTCAAATCAAACTACTTTTTCAACCAATGGTGGTCAAGCTATGCAACAAGAGATTAGCGGAGAGGCTTTTTATCAGACTATTGCTTCAAGAATTGCTAAAAAAGCAGCCACTCCAAATTTATCACATCGAAAATTTGATTTCATTACTTTTTCAATGATTGCAGCTGGAGATGAGCTGAGTACTTATTTAGAAGTCAATTCACCCAGTACTGGAGTAATTCAAGAAAAACCTCAGTATACAAACATTGAAAATGGCATTGGTATTTTCTCAACGCGTGTGACTGTAAGGTCTCAAATTGAAAAAGCTTTGAATAACAACTCATTAGTTGAACTTTATACTGGGCAGTATACTTCAGAGCATGGCTTTTGTGCCAATCAAGGAGTAAATGCCTGTCCATAAGCTCATATTTACTTAGTCATATAACTATGAAAAAACAGATTTATACGCTTTTATTCGTTTTAATTGCTCATTTCACCATTGCTCAAGTCGCAATTAATTCTGATGGATCAGCCCCTGACGGCTCATCTATGCTTGAAATAGAAGCAACTGATAAAGGAGTGCTTATTCCGCAAGTGGCATTGACAGGTTCAACAGATGCCTCAACCATTTCATCTGCTGCCAATAGCTTATTGATTTACAATACTGCTACAGCTTCTGATGTAACTCCTGGCTATTATTATTGGGATGCGTCTTTAACTGAATGGCAGCGGTTGATTACTTCAAATGATTCTACAATTGTGACAAATTTGAGTTTGTCTATTGATACCCAAGCAGCCGTTGTGAATATCGGGCCTTATAAATTGATGGTGACTATGTGTGATTTGTTGCCTGATGGGGGGAGTGGATATCCAGAAGCTAAGGCTATTGCTGATGGGCAATATTGTGATACGGATTCAGCTCAATGGGCAGGAGGGGGCACATCAAGTGTTTCTGGGGCTTTAAATTTAATTGACGGCAATTCAAATACTTCAGCAATTATTACACGTTTTGGAGCTGGAAATTACCCTGCGTATTATTGCGATACCTTGAATTATTTAGGGTATTCTGATTGGTATTTGCCTGCTATTCATGAATTGATTGCAGTAGCGCTTGATTCTAGGACATTTTTCAGATATACTGCTTTAGAAATTGCGCCAGGAAATGCTATCTATTGGTCTTCAACTCAAGGGTACTCTGCTTCAACTGATGCTTATGGGCTGTTAATTTGCAATCCAGACGTGCCTTGTGTCGGTCAAGGTTTTCCCCAAGCTTCAGAGGTTTCTAAGACAACTTATGGTCTTTTTCGTTGTGTACGCAAGTTTACTGACTAGCCAATCTGACACAAATCCACCTGCAAAACCACCTATTTGGCAGTTTTTGGCAGAGTTTTTATTCTACTATCCTTCTGGCACAGCTCTTGATATAGACCAATTGATTTTAATTTAAATTTCGAACATGGGAAAAATTATCGGTATAGATTTAGGAACAACCAACTCTTGTGTGGCCGTAATGGAAGGTAACGAGCCAGTGGTGATTCCAAACAGTGAAGGAAAGCGCACCACGCCTTCTGTTGTTGCATTTGTTGAAGGTGGTGAGCGTAAAGTAGGAGATCCTGCTAAGCGTCAAGCGATCACGAATCCTCAAAAAACGATTGCTTCAATCAAGCGTTTTATGGGCAATAAGTTTGATGAGGTATCAAAAGAAGTTGGGCGCGTGGCTTATGAGGTTGTGAAAGGCAAGAACAATACAGCGCGAGTAAAGATTGATGATAGAGAGTATACGCCACAAGAAATATCAGCAATGGTGCTTCAGAAAATGAAGAAGACCGCTGAAGATTATTTGGGTACTTCTGTTTCTGAGGCAGTGATTACTGTGCCAGCATATTTTAACGATGCTCAGCGTCAAGCAACCAAAGAAGCAGGCGAAATTGCCGGTTTAGCGGTTAAAAGAATCATCAATGAGCCAACAGCTGCAGCACTCGCCTACGGATTAGACAAAAAAGGTCAAGACATGAAAATTGTGGTCTTTGACTGTGGTGGAGGAACCCACGATGTGTCTATTCTAGAATTAGGCGATGGTGTTTTTGAAGTGAAGTCTACTGACGGTGATACACACCTCGGGGGGGATGACTTTGATCAGGTTATCATTGATTGGTTGGCAGAAGAGTTCTTAAAAGATGAGAACATTGACTTGAGAAAAGACCCAATGGCATTGCAGCGTTTAAAAGAGGCAGCAGAAAAAGCAAAAATTGAGCTTTCTTCAACTACTTCAACTGAAATCAATTTACCTTATATCATGCCAGTTGATGGTGTGCCTAAGCACTTGGTAAGGTCACTTTCTAGAGCCCAGTTTGAAAGTTTAGCTGATGAGCTTATTAAAAGAACAATCGAACCTTGTAAAACAGCCTTGAAAAATGCAGGATATTCTGCATCTGACATCAATGAAATTATTTTGGTAGGAGGTTCTACAAGAATTCCTGCAATTCAAGATGCAGTTAAAAAGTTCTTTGGAAAAGACCCATCAAAAGGCGTAAACCCTGATGAGGTAGTAGCACTTGGAGCTTCTATTCAAGGTGGGGTATTGACAGGAGAGGTAAAAGATGTACTGTTGTTAGATGTTACGCCACTCTCATTGGGGATTGAAACCATGGGTGGGGTGATGACCAAACTCATTGAGGCTAACACTACGATTCCGACCAAAAAATCAGAAACGTTTTCAACAGCTTCTGACAATCAACCTTCGGTACAGATTCATGTATTGCAAGGTGAGCGCCCAATGGCAAAAGACAACAGAACCTTAGGGCAGTTTCACTTAGACGGAATACCACCTGCACCAAGAGGTGTGCCTCAAATTGAAGTGACTTTTGATATTGATGCCAACGGTATTTTAAATGTATCTTCTAAAGATAAGGGTACGGGCAAAGAGCAAAGCATTCGAATTGAAGCAGGTAGTGGTCTGACAGATGAAGAAATTGAGAAAATGAAAAAAGAGGCTGAAGCCAATGCAGAGTCTGATGCTAAAGAGAAAGAGAAAATTGACAAGCTTAATCAGGCAGACAGTATGGTCTTTCAAACTGAAAAACAATTGAAAGAATATGGTGATAAGTTGCCAGAAGACAAGAAAAAGCCGATTGAAGATGCTTTAGCTGATTTGAAAAAGGCACATGGGGCTCAAGATTTAGAAGGCATTGACAAAGCAATGGAGCAACTCAATACAGTCTTTCAAGCGGCTTCTCAAGAAATGTACAACGCACAACAAGCTGCTGGTGATGATTCAGGGCAGCAAACTGCAGATGCCAAAGGGGCTGATGAAGAAGTGCAAGACGTTGACTTTGAAGAGGTAGACTCTAAATAGTCTTAAAGTTTTATAAGTTAAATCATGAAAAGGCTCATGGAAATTTCCATGGGCTTTTTTTGTGCTTTTTCGCTACATTTACACTTCGTGAAAAAACACTTAGGGGTATTGTTTTTAGTTTGCTTTTTTGTGCAAATAGTGTTTACTCAAGAAACCAATTGTGCGAATGGGTTAGATGATGATGGTGATGGGTATGTTGATGTTTTTGATAATGAATGTACTTCATACAATCCTTTTGTATGCGATGGCTATGGTTATTTAAGTGCTTTTTCGCCTTATTATGCGGCAGATAAGTTTAATATGTATCGCATAGATTTAAGTGATTCAAGTCTCACGCATTTGTTTCAACTTGACCCTAATCTTAGTCATCCAAATGCTTTTATGTTTAGGCCAAAAGATGGTTTCATGTATTTTGTAGAGTACGGCCACCCTCATAAAATGTATCGATTAGATCAGAGCGGAAATCTTCAACTTATTGATTCTTTGCCTCAAATTGCTCAAGGTGTTTTGGCAGGCGCTTTAGGGATGGATGGGCGCTATTTTCTTTCAACTGTAGATACTCTATACGCTTATGATTTTTACAATCAGGTGCTTGAAAATGTTATGCCCATTATTGACATGTCAGATATTGCAGTGCATAAAAATGGTAATATATATGGCTGGAATGAGATGAGTGGTAAACTCATCGAAATTGACCCTATTACTCAAGCCCTAGATTCTTTACCAATACAAAATAACGATGTTTGGAAAGTGGGTGGTATGTTCTTTGATCGCAACTGGCAATTATATGGGTATGGAAGTGATGCTTCTCAGCCTACTGCTGGTCAATCTTCTTTAATGCAATTTGATATCAATACTGGAGCAAAGTCAAATTTGGTAAATGATTCAATATATAAGTTTTTAGATGCTTGTTCTTGCCCTTATCAGGTTGAGTTCTCTAAAACTACTCAGCAAGACACCATTGAGAGCCAATTGTTTGATTACACTTTTGAGATTGAAAGTGATTTTCCGCAAGATATGGTGTTTGATGCTGAATTTTCAGACCTCTTGTATGATGGTCTGGTGTGGACGGGCCAAATCAATAATGTGGGCATTGACTTGCAGCTAAACGCTATACACTTAGCAGATACCTCTAGTGCTGAATTAGAAATTCAAATGCCCGGACTGCATACCTCAAGCTTTGATTTACAAGTTTCAGTGCCTTGTAATTTGCAAGGTGATTATCTAAATCAAGCAATTTTACAACTCGAAAATCAGCTGGGCAATATCAGTGTAAATCTGTTTTCAGATGATCCTGAAACTAGTCAGCAAGATGATATAACATTTAATTTTATAAGCGTAAGTCAAACTCAAAGTTTGCTCTCTGCTCAGAAAGCTGAAATATGTGTGACAGATTCTTCTTTGGTGCAACTCTATACATATTTAAATATTTCTTCAAGTCCTGAAGGTTTTTGGCAAGGGCCTAGCCCCCTTGAAGGTGGAGTGCTGGGTAATTTTAATCCTTATGAAGATCAAGTGGGTGTCTATACATTTGTAGATACTTCGGGTACTTGTATAGAATTACATGATGTACAAGTTAGTTTAGATTATATGCAACCGCCAGCATTTATTATTGAGCCACAACCTGGCACATCTGCTTCATTTTTAAGTGTTCAAGATGTTCAGCTAGATTACGATTATCAGTGGTTCTCTGAAGAAGGGGTGTTGTTGTCTTCTAAACCTTTTTTTACTATTGATCAAACACAAGATTCTCTACTTGTGTGTTTGCATAAAGTAAATACTGAGCAAAACAAACAGTGTCAAGACTCTACTTGTAAGGCATTAGTGCGTCAAGAGAACTACGTGTATGTGCCTAGTGCTTTCACGCCAGATGATCGAGATGATTTAAATAGGCAATTTCAACCATTTATAGAAGGCTATCCAATCAAACAATACCTGTTTAAGGTTTATGACCGTTGGTCAAACGTTGTGTTTGAAACTTCACAATCCAGTGCTTCATGGAATCCCTCATCCACCCCAAAAAATAACTTACAAGGCGTTTATCTATGGGAGCTTACCATAGATTTTGAAAAAGGACGTGATTATCAGCAAACTGGTAAGGTGTTGCTAATAAAATAAGAATTAAAGCTTACGCCCTTTAGCTACTCTGGTTTTCTTTTGAATCTTATTGAGTTTACTCATCTTGAATTTGATGAATGTGTTTGCAGCGCCTCTATTGGCGTACATTTCTTCTTCTCCGTATTTTAATACTCCACGATTGCTTCTCCAATTGGCTGCTAAAAATGTATAATTGCCTCTATTGCCATCAGGATCACCAAAAACTAAGTATTTGCCTTGCTCAAAGCTTACTGCAATTCTATTTTTATCAATTACTTTTTCAACAATTCCGGGAGTGCCTGCTTTTATAATAACTTGATCTGTAGATTGTCCTTTTCTAATTTTTAAGGTGCCATCTTCAGTTGTTTTGCTGCTTACTGTTTCTGCATTTTTGGTTAAAATGATATCGTGTGATATGTAAAACTGTAGCTGCTTTAATTCGTCTTCTGTTAATTTATACTGTTGTCTTACCTCAGAGGTAAACGGGAGTCTAGGCGCGCAAGATTGTAGGAATATAAAACTTAGAAGTAAAAGGCATAAATTTTTCATGGCGGTTATTTATTAAATGAAGTTAACAAATTCTATGCCATAGTCTTTGCTCAATGCTAAATTATTGAACAAAGAATTTTTTAACAGACCTATAACCTTCAATAGAAATCAGGTAAATGCCACTTTGCAGTTCGGGTAATAGGTGCATTTTTTTGTTTGGGTGGATGGTTTGCGAATATTGAATTTTTCCTTGTAAATCAAATATGTTCAAGTTAGCTTGCTTTGAAACAGAGGGTTCAATTAAAATTGAGTTATTTATGATTTCAATCGAAGGTTGTTGAAAGTTATTAGACTTTGAGCTTGTAGAAGTATTTGTTCTAATAAAATTTAATACTTCAAGCATGTTTTGATCAAGTAAAGCAGATTCGTGAGTTTGTTCAGGAGTAGCAAATACTGTTGCATGGTGAGTATTTAAGAAGTTTAGCTCAACTGAGTCTAGTTTGCCAACTGCTCGATCAGCAGTCCCATGCACAAACATAAAGTTTGATAAGTCAATTCCGCTCAAAGAGTCGGTAAATCTATTGGCTCCCATAGATGCTGTAATCTTCATTAGGGCCCAATCATCAGGAAAAGAAGGTTGGTTGTAAGGGGGCTCGTTTAAAAAAACGTGTGTCTCTCCGTCAGCTTCAAAAAGAGCATAATGGCCATTTGCATAAGAGTTCACAATTTCAGTATCAAGATTGAGGCGTCCAACCATGGCAATGGCTTTGTAAAGATGATCAAAACCGTAATCTTCAATGTATTCTGTGACACAGAATGCTCCGAAGGAGTTTCCGATAAGTACAATTTTTTTGCCCAAATCATGATAATGGTTGACTACTTTTCTAATTCTTGCTGATGTTGAATCATTGATTCTTTGTGCTTCAGATAATGTGAGATTAGAATCGTTTTTGATGTCAGGTCTGTCATGGTGATGTTTTTTTACCTCGATTAGATTATAAGTTTGAATTGAGTTAAAAAAATTAAAATCTCCTGTATCAATTGTTTCGAGTGGTCCGCCGTGCAAACCAATGATAACTGTGTCTGCTGAGTTGTTTTGAGAGATCTCAAAAATAATTTCACTAACCTGTGGCAGGTCATTTAAATCAATTGTGTTTTGACTGTTGGTGTGATTAAAAAGTGAAAAAACAAACAGAATAATGAACAGAGGTCTCATGAGTTGTGATTTGAAATTTTAAATTAAAATGGCCCTCAATTGCTTGAAAGCCATTTATTTGGTGAGTATTTTCTTTGTTATAATTCAGTCAGTACGCAAGTGGTTACTCGTGTTAAACTGTCATTTGAAAAGTTTTCTTCTGAATTTAAGCAACTTTCTTTAGCATCTGCTTCTTTATGTCTTGCATATACATTTTCAAAAGTTGTTTCAAAAGTAAAAGAATCTGCTGTGTAGGTTGTTTTGCTTGTGCAAGTGCAATTATAATCTGCTTTTTTAGCGCATGAAGTAATTAATAGTGTAAGAAAAGCGATTGATGAAATAAGTTTTTTCATAGCGTTTAATGTTTTAAATGAATTCAAAATTAAAATAAAACACCATAAATACCACCTATTTAAAAAATAATATTCTGTAAAAAATGAAAAATCAAAACAAAAAAACTCCTTGGTTTAGTTATGTGTAAACAAATAGTACGTTAAAGCCTTTAAATCTGTGGTTTTTTAGCTTAAAACAGTTAATTTGGTATTGCTTTAAAAAATCGGTATTAAATTTTTGTTATTAAATTTTTAATAAAATGAAAAATCTAAACTTTTGCTTTTTGTTCTTTTTTTTAGTGGCCTCATCTTTTTCTTCTTGTGAAGAAGAAAGTTTTGATGCTTCAGATGACTACGTACCAACAGATAATGATTACGGAAAGCGTTGTGGTACAAATTCATATATGTATAATTTAATGCAAGACCCTGCTTTTGCTCTTTCGTATAAAGAGAAAGAAAATACCCTTCAAAAAAGTCTTTCGTTGGTGCCTAAGTCAGCAAAGTCTGGATGTAATAATCCTGTGTTATTGCCAGTTGCTGTGCATTTTTATGGTGTTTCAGGTACCAATATGCAATGTTTAATTGATTTGGCAGGGCAGCAAATTGAGTCTTTGAATCAAGATTTTTCTGCTCAAAATAATGATATAGCAAATTGGGATCAGGTTCGTCAAGCTTATTTTAATGGCATTGATAATGGTCAGGCGTGCTTTCAATTTGTATTGGCAAATAAAAATCATCCTACCTCTTCTGGCCTTTCTAATGGTGAATTTGCAGTGACTGCTAATCAGTATTCTAGCGTAGGGTGGAACGGATACATCAATATTTTTGTTAAAAATGCAGGAGGCACTTTGGGCTATTCGCCTTTGGGAGGTAACGGAAATGGTGATGGAGTTGTGATTAGCATGCAATCTTTCGGGGCTGCTGTCTGCGGAAATGTAGGTGGGGCCTATCCCTTTGATTTAGGCAGAACACTTACGCACGAAATGGGTCATTATCTAGGCTTGCGTCATATTTGGGGTGACGGACCTTGCGGATATGATGACGGAATTTCTGATACTCCGCCACAGGCAATGCCTTCAGATGCTTGTCGTCAAGTAGGTGCAGGGTCTTGCTCAACGGTTGATTTACACATGAATTTCATGGACTATTCTTTTGATCAATGTATGTATATGTTTACTGCAGAACAAGTGGCTGTAATGGAAAATTATGTAGACGCTTATTTAAAGCAACGTTTGTATTCAGCTGATCAAGTTTCAAATCAAAGCGGAGGCAGTAATGCTTCTTCAGGTTCTAATACTTCTTGTAGTGCTCCTTCTTTGCAGGTGGGTGGATTGGTTTTGTCTTGGAATGCCATTTCTGCTGCGGCAAATTATGAGTTAAAATATAAGTTAGCTTCTTCTAGTACGTGGGAAAGCCTTGATTTAAATAACACTCAAGTAAGTGCAGAGGGCTTGCCAAATGGGACATATCAATTTAAGGTAAGAGCACGCTGTGGGCAAAGTACCTATTCAAACTATTCACAAACTAAGACCATGCAAATTGGCTCAGGCTTTTCATCAGGGGGTGCTGCTCAACAGTCTTTTGTCATGCAAGTTACCTTAGATAACTATGCGTCAGAAACTACTTTTGGTATTTTAGACGCATCAGGCAATACCTTAGCGGTATACGGCCCTTTTGCAAATGGAGCCGCAGGACAGACTGTTTCTAGGCAGGTTGATTTAGGAGCGGGAAGTTATACCTTTGTAATTCAAGACAGTTATGGGGATGGAATTTGCTGTTCATCTGGCCAGGGAAACGTAGAGTTGTTTTTAAACGGAGCCTTTCTTGAAAACTTAGGCGGAAATTTCACATCACAAATGACATATGATTTTGTCATACAATAAAAAACACCTAAATTTGCTCTCTAGAGTTAGACAAAAAGATAAAACGTCATGAAAAGAACATTTCAGCCATCTGTAAGAAAAAGAAGAAACAAGCACGGATTTAGAGAGCGTATGGCTTCTAAAGATGGCCAAAAAGTATTGGCCAGAAGAAGAGCTAAGGGAAGAAAAAAGCTTACAGTATCTGACGAAAAAACATTCAAAGTTTACAAATAAAAAGTGATTGTTTTAAAAGCATCTAAGCCCGATAAGTTGTGAATACTTGTCGGGCTTTTTTTGTTTAAAAAATCTCCATTAAATTTAAGCCATGCCGCGAAACAAAGACATCAATTCAATTTTAATTATAGGTTCTGGTCCTATCGTCATTGGTCAAGCATGTGAATTTGATTATTCAGGTTCTCAAGCTGCTCGTTCTTTAAAAGAAGAAGGAATTGAAATTTCTCTAATCAATTCTAACCCTGCTACGATCATGACTGACCCTATGACCGCTGATCATGTTTATCTTCTTCCGCTGAACCCTCAATCGATTGAACAAATTTTAAAAGAACAAAATATTGACGCGGTACTTCCTACAATGGGTGGGCAGACAGCTTTGAATCTTTGTATTGAATGTGATGAGTTGGGGCTTTTCAAGAAATATGATGTTGATATTGTGGGTGTTGACATTAAAGCCATTGACATCACAGAAAATCGTGAAGAATTTCGAAAGCTCTTGGCTACCATTGATATTCCGGTTGCTCCGTCTAAAACTGCCAATTCATTTTTAGAAGGTAAGGCCATTGCTCAAGAATTTGGCTTTCCGCTCGTGATTCGGGCTTCTTATACTCTAGGCGGAACAGGGGCTTCTTTTGTGCACCATCCTGAAGATTTTGATGAATTATTAAATAGAGGATTACACGCCTCACCCATTCATGAGGTTATGATCGATAAAGCGGTCATTGGGTGGAAAGAATACGAGCTTGAACTGTTGCGTGATAACAACGACAACATTATTATTATTTGTTCGATTGAGAACTTTGACCCGATGGGCGTGCATACTGGTGATTCAGTGACTGTAGCTCCAGCTATGACGCTTTCTGATAAAACCTATCAGAAAATGCGTGATATGGCTATAAAAATGATGCGTGCCATTGGTAATTTTGCGGGTGGATGTAATGTTCAGTTTGCAGTCTCAAATGATGAGAAAGAAGAAATTATAGCCATTGAGATCAACCCTAGAGTTTCACGCTCTTCTGCTTTGGCCTCAAAGGCTACTGGGTATCCGATTGCCAAAATTGCTGCAAAATTAGCGATTGGGTATAACCTTGATGAGTTGCCTAATCAAATCACCGGCAATACTTCAGCATTTTTTGAACCTACTTTAGATTATGTCATTGTAAAAATTCCGCGTTGGAATTTTGATAAATTCAAAGGTGCTGATAGAGAACTAGGTCTTCAAATGAAATCAGTAGGAGAGGTGATGGGCATAGGGCGCAATTTTCAAGAAGCTCTTCAAAAAGCATGTCAGTCTCTTGAGATTAGAAGAAATGGTTTAGGTGCTGATGGTAGAGAGCTTACCAATCAAGATGAATTAGAAAAGAGCTTAGCGAGACCTTCTTGGAATCGATTGTTTCATGTATATGATGCTTTAAAACTTGGCATTCCTATTGAGAAAGTGCAAAAGCTTTCAAAAATTGATGCTTGGTTTTTACATCAGATTTTTGATTTGATCAACTTTGAGAAAGTCATTGCGGGCCAAACGATTGATTCAATTGATAAAGAAATGCTGTTTGAGGCTAAGCACAAAGGCTATGCTGATCGGCAAATTGCACATTTGTTGAATTGTTTGGAGTCAGAGGTCTACAAAAAACGCAATGCCTTAGGCATTAAAAGAGTGTATAAATTAGTAGATACCTGCGCGGCGGAGTTCGAGGCACAAACTCCCTACTATTATTCTTCGTTTGGTGAAGAAAATGAATCGGTATCAAGTGATAAGAAGAAGATTATTGTATTGGGTTCTGGCCCCAATAGAATTGGTCAGGGTATTGAATTTGATTACTCATGCGTGCATGGGGTATTGGCTGCCAAAGCATTGGGCTATGAAACAATTATGATCAATTGCAATCCAGAAACGGTGTCTACCGATTTTGATACGGCTGATAAACTCTATTTTGAGCCTGTTTTTTGGGAGCATATTTATGACATTATTTTACATGAAAAGCCAGAAGGCGTTATCGTGCAATTGGGCGGTCAAACAGCTTTGAAATTGGCTGAGAAATTAGACCGTTACAACATTCCGATCATCGGCACCTCATTTGCTTCTTTAGATTTGGC
This sequence comes from Flavobacteriales bacterium, assembly GCA_020631045.1. Lineage (GTDB taxonomy): Bacteria > Bacteroidota > Bacteroidia > Flavobacteriales_G > JALEGO01 > JAHDHZ01. Next base: position 12,693 of record JAHDHZ010000032.1, read on the forward strand.
AGAAGATCGTGGGCGTTTTTCCACCCTTTTAAAGGCATTAGATATTCCTTACCCGAAATTTGGATCGGTTACTTCTGCATCTGAAGGTTTGAAGCTTTCAGATGAACTGGGCTTTCCTTTGTTGGTGCGTCCGTCATATGTTTTGGGAGGGCAAAACATGAAAATTGTGATCAATAAAGAAGACTTAGAACGTCAAATCATCAAGATTCACTCCATCATGCCTGAAAACAACATCTTGTTAGATCACTTTTTAAGTGGTGCAATTGAGGCTGAAGCTGATGCTATTTGTGATGGAGATGATTCATATATAATAGGAGTGATGGAACACATTGAGCCTGCGGGCATTCATTCGGGCGATTCTTATGCAGTGCTTCCGCCCTTTGATTTAAGTAAGAAAGTGCTTGATCAAATTGAGCAGTACACTAAAAAAATTGCTAAGGCTTTAAAAGTAAAAGGCTTGATCAACATTCAGTTTGCCATCAAAGACGAAGTAGTATACATCATTGAGGCCAATCCACGTGCCTCAAGAACGGTACCTTTCATCGCAAAAGCGTACCAGGAGCCTTACGTGAAATATGCTACTGAGTTGATGTTGGGGGCTAAAAAAATCAAAGACTACACCTTTAAACCCCGAAAGAAAGGATTTGCAATTAAAGTACCTGTATTTTCGTTCAATAAGTTTCCTAATGTTAACAAAGAATTGGGGCCTGAAATGAAGTCAACAGGAGAAGAAATTCGATTCATAGATGATTTAAAAGATCCGTTTTTTAGAACCGTTTATGCAGAGCGTAACTTATATTTGAGTAGATGATTCGGTTTTTATTCTCAGCACTTTTAATTTATTGGATTTTTAGGGCAGTATCTAATTTATTTAGAGCAGTTCAGCCTAAAAAACCGGCAGCTCAAAGCGCATCCACCCAAAAAAGCGCAAGAAAAAATTTTAAATCAAAGAAAAAGCAGATGGAAAATGAGCTCTCAGAAGATGTGTCTTTTGAAGAACTTTGATTGGAAATCGTTTGATTTAGCCTTATATTTAACTAAGTGAGAATTCTTTCTTTTATATTTTGTTTACTAGTTTTTCAGGCTTTAAGTCAGTCAGATAGTCTGAAGGCAAGTGTTGTGCAAACTCAAGCTCAGAGTAATGCAAGATTTTCAGATGACAGAATTATATATAGGTATGCTGCGATTGGGGGTGTAAGCATGCATACTCGAGGGCTTAATTTTTATTTCAGAAAATATTACAATAAAGATTGGTACAATAGTCAGTATTGGCAAATTGATTTTGCAACCATAAAGCATCGAAAAGAGGTGAAAATCACTCCGTTTGAAGGAGATGCGAAGGGGTATGTGTTTGGTAAGTTAAACAGCCTTTCTGCTCTTAGGGGTACGTATGGGAGGCAAAAAATACTGTTTGACAAAGAGCAAATTAAAGGTGTTCAAATTGGTTTAAATGCATCGGTTGGATTTTCTTTAGGGCTTGTAAAGCCAGTGTATTTAGAAGTTGAATATCCGTTTGTAATTGATGGTAGAAATGTAGAGATAGAGCGATATGATCCTGATGTGCACGATCGAACTAAAATTATCGGCAGAGCACCTTTCGCAGAGGGCTTAGAAGAGTTAAAGTTTTATCCTGGAGTGCACACAAAAGTTGGTTTGTACACTGAGTATGCTGCTGGTTATGAGTACATTCGATCAATTGAAGTGGGGGCTATGCTTGATGCTTTTTATAAGCAGGTGCCCATTATGGCTTTTACCAACAACAGTTTTGCTTTTTTTAGTCTTTATGTGAGTTGGCAGTTTGGTAAACGTTTTAATACACATAAGGCAGAGTAAGTTTGTGTTTACATGAGTACGGTAGAGAAAAAAATAAAACGATCAAAGCCTGATTGGTTGAGGGTGAAGCTTCCGACAGGCAAAGAATATTTGAAGGTTCGCAAAACAGTAGAAGACAACAACCTGCATACGATTTGTCAGAGTGGAAATTGCCCTAATATGGGAGAGTGTTGGGGGGCAGGCACTGCTACATTTATGATTTTAGGCAATACTTGTACGCGTTCTTGTAGTTTTTGTGCTGTGTCAACTGGTAAGGGGGATGCGTTAGATCCTTGGGAACATGTCAAGGTAGCCAAATCAATTAAAAAGATGGAGGTCAAGCATGCGGTGATTACCTCAGTAGATCGTGATGATTTGCCAGATGGAGGCTCTAAAGTTTGGGTAGATACAGTAGAAGCGGTAAGGCGTATTAGCCCCGGAACCACGATGGAGACCTTGATTCCTGACTTTGCAGGAAAATGGGAGAACTTACAGCGTATTATTGATGTAGCGCCAGAAATAGTCTCGCACAACTTAGAAACTGTACGTAGATTAACTAAAGAGGTTCGTATTCAGGCTAAATACGACAGAAGTTTAGAGGTGTTAAGGCGTTTAAAAAAAGGTGGTATGCGTACCAAGTCGGGTGTAATGTTGGGTTTGGGTGAACGTGAGCAAGAGGTGCTTGAGACTATGCAAGATTTGCGTATGGTTGAAGTTGATATTTTGACCTTGGGACAATACTTGCAGCCTACTGAAAAGCACCATCCGGTGGTTGATTTTGTGACCCCTGAACAATTTGCAAAGTACAAGGAAATTGGCCTTGAAATGGGTTTTCGTTATGTCGAAAGTGGCCCGTTAGTGCGTTCATCGTATCATGCTGAAAAGCATTTATTCTAAATTTTAGCGTTTTTAAATAAGAAACTCTTTTGTGAATTTTCAGGAAATAAGCGCTAAATTTCTTATATTTAATGACTTAATTTAACCATTACTATGAAAAAATTATACATACTTTCTTCGGCAATCTTGGTTTGTGTACTTGCTTTTTTTGCAACTACTTTTTTTATAAAAACTGCTAAGTATTCGCCATCTAAAGATCAATTTTCTACTGCGCAATATTGGAGTGGAGCTGCAAAGTACTATTATGACATTAGAAAGAATCCTACAACGGGAGAAATTTCTGCGTATGATGTTTTAGGTGCTAGAAAAGCAATGAAGGCATTCAATCAAAGCGCTCAAAAGTCAGGAACTACTTTTGATTGGCAAGAGATGGGGCCAGACAATTACGGTGGTAGAACAAGGGCAATTTTAGTTGACAATACTGTTGCAGATGGTTCAAGAATTTATGCTGGTGGTGTTTCAGGAGGATTGTTTGTGTCAAATGATTTTGGCGGAACGTGGTCTCCGGTTTTAAATCAAACAGAAGCAATGACTATCGCTTCAATTGAGCAAGGTCCTGATGGAACAATTTGGATTGGCACGGGAACAGTATTTGATATTGTAACCCTTCAAGGGGAAGGTAGCTCTAGTTTTCCAGGTTCTGGATTGTATAAGTTGACTCCTGGCTCTACTAACATTGAATTGGTTCCCTCTGCAGCTCCAGTTCAGCCATTTGCAAATGCATTGACTGGTACAGCTTCATCTCCAGATTGGACTTATATTGATGCCATAGCATTTTATGGCAACGATATTTATGCAGGTACAAACAATGGATTACAGAGATCGTCAGACAATGGTGTAACTTGGACAAACCCTGTTCAAATTGGGATTACAACTATTACAACTGATGTTCAAGACATTCAAATATTGAGTAACGGAACTATTTTAGCTGCTATTGGTGGCCGTTTGTATCGAGCGGATGGTTCAGATCAAAATACTTTTGTTCAGATTGGAGGTACTGAAGGATTAGTCGGATCGTCTAGAAGAATGAGGTTAGCTGTTGCTCCAACAAATGAGAACCACGTATATGCAATTACTGTTCAAGGAGTTGGGTTTTTTGAAGGGTTTTATGAGTCTTTAGATGGAGGGCAAACATTTAGTAAAAAGCCAACACTTTCAACTTTTCTGCCTTTTGGAGACAATCAACAAGGATATTATGATTTAATGCTTCAGGTTGATCCTAACGACGAGAACATCGTATACATAGGCGGAATTGATATTTGGAAATACAATTCAGGTTCTTTTACACATTTAACTGCTTGGAATGCTCAAAACTTTCTACCATATTATGTGCATGCTGATCAACATTCTTCTGAAATTTCTCATGCAGATAAGTCTTTGTATTTTGGTACTGACGGTGGTGTGTTCAGAACTTATGATGGTGGCAATCAATTTATATCTTCAAATAGAGGATATAATGTCACTCAGTTTTATTCAGTAACTTATTCTGAACAAGGATGGGCAATGGGAGGTACTCAAGACAATGGTACAATTGCTATTTCAGGTGAAGGATTTTATGAGCAGCAAGGAAATTTTGCTGGAGGAGGTGATGGCTTTGATGCTGAGTTTTCTCAATTAACAGATTATCTGTTTACAACGGTTTATGGTGCTGCAGTGAATAGAGGAAAAGACAACACAGCAGGAGGAGCTTTTTGTGGTCCTTGGAATTGTGGTGTGGGGAGTGATTTTTATACTGTTGTTAAATTATGGGAGTCTTTTAATGATCAAACCAGTAAAGATTCAATTGTATTTAAGGCTGAAGATGGCACTACTGATTTTGTAATTGGTATTTCAGATGGTGTAAAGAGAAACTATTTCGGAACTATTGAGAAAGTTCAAACAGCAGGTAATTTTGTTCCTGGGTCTATTGTTTTTAAAGCTGGTACTCAAACTATTCAAGATACTGGTACTGCAGGTATTTTAACTGATTTAAACGGAGATAGTGTAGGAACATTTAATTATTTGACAGGTGCATACAATATTGATTTTGCTAGTGCGCCATCTAATCAATTACTTATTAAAGCAAACTATAGTTTAGCTTATCAGCCAGGTAGTACTGTGTTTTTGTCGAGTTTAACGCCCAATGTAAAGTTAAGAGGAAATGATTTCACAGTTGACTACTTTTTAGCAGGCGGATTGCAGCCTGGAGATTCTGTATTAGTGCAAGATCCTGTTCAATCACTTTTCGTTTATGGAGGTATAAATGTATTGTATATTACAAGAGCAGCTCTTAAAGATCAGAATTCATTGGAAAATTGGTTTACAGTCAATAATGCCATCTCTGGTCAGACTAAAGCAATTGAGTTTTCTAAAGATGGTAATCATATGTTTGTTGGCACATTTAATGGTCGTTTATACAGAATATCAGGGTTAAATGACGTTTACAATCAAGATGATGCACGTTTAGTGGCTGACGGAGGAGTATTGACTTCTACTTTAATTGCAAATGAAGGCAGTGGAAAGGTAATTACTGGAGTAGCAGTTGATGTTAACAATCCAGAGAACGTTGTTTATACTATTGGTGGATATGGATCACATGATCATATTATGAGATCTACTTCAGCAGTTTCTGCAACAGATGATCAAAGTTTTAGTTCAATTCAAGGAAATCTCCCGGCCATGCCAGTTTATGATGCAATCATATCATTTGATTTAAACAAACACATTGTTGTAGGGACTGAGTTTGGAGTGTATTCAGCGTTGTTTACAAACCCTACCTCTTGGACAAGTTTAAACAACAATTTGCCAAATGTTCCTGTTTTTGCTGTTCGTCAACAAACTATGCCTTGGGAGGTGACAGATCACCAAGGAACAATTTATCTAGGTACGCATGGTAGAGGTATCTGGAAGTCTACAACATTGCTTTCTGATGCTTTGATTGAGTACAATAGCTTTGGTGCTTCTGAGCTTTCTGATTTAGTTGTATATCCGAATCCTTCTGTTAGAGGTTCTCAGGTTAGCGTAAGCTTTGAATCATTAGCTTCAAATAATGCAAATCTTCAGGTATTTGATTTGAGCGGACAGATGGTTTATAATGCTACTAAGCAAGTAGTAAAAGGTAACAATGTATTATTGTTGCCAAATAATCTAACACAAGGCAACTATGTTGTAAGTCTTCAGGTTGAAGGGTTACAGAAAACAGCTAAGTTTTTCGTTTACTAGTTAAACTGAATAATTTCTATCATAAAAAAGGGCTTTTTAAAAGCCCTTTTTTATGCGTTAAATTTTTCTGAAACACTTACGGCATTGAGCCCTTTTACTGGAGGGTAATGCTTAGTGATTTTAAGCTCAAAACTTTTGAGTTGTATGTTTTTTTGAATTGAGCCTGCAATGCGCCCTAAAAGATGTTCAATAAGTTTAGAGGGGCTTTGCATTTCTTTTGAAATTAACTCATAAACATGTTGATAGTCAACAGTGTCTTGAATGTCATCAGATGAAATAGCATTTGAAAAATCAGTTTCTAATATCAGGTCAACTGCAAAATAAGTTCCGATTACTTTTTCTTCTGGATGTAATCCATGTAAGGCATGAAAAGTAATGTTGTTTAAGTGAATTTTACCCATAATTAAACCTTACTTGTTTTTCTTTGCCCAGCCATCTTTTAGGGTAACTGTTCTGTTGAAGACGAGTTGATCAGATTTCGCATCACGAGCATAGTACCCGATACGCATAAACTGATAAACAGCTCCTTTTTTTGATTTTTGAAGACTAGGCTCTATGTAAGCCTTATCAATGATGCTTAAAGAGTCAGGGTTGATGTTTTCAATAAAGTCAGTTTCAGTCTGGTCAGGAGACTGATTCATAAACAACCGATCATATTGTCTTACTTGAGCTGTTTGAGCATGCTGCGTTGATACCCAATGTAATGTGCCTTTAGGTTTAATGCCCGAAACATCTTGACCACTCTTACTGTCTTTATAATATGTTGCATAGACTTCAAGTAAGTTCCCTTCTTCATCTTTTTTAAAGCCTGTGCAGTTGATGATGTAGGCATGCTTTAAACGCACGTTTCTGCCTACAGATAATCTAAAAAACTTTTTAGGAGCATCTTCTAGAAAATCAGCTCTTTCAATGTAAAGTTCTTTTGAAAATGGAATTTCCCTACTGCCTGCCTGCTCGTCTTCAGGGTTGTTTTGTGCTGTTAATTGCTCAGTTTGCCCTTCAGGGTAATTGGTAATGATGAGTTTTACAGGGTCAAGAACAGCCATGGCTCTTAAGGCTGTTTTATTCAACTCTTGGCGCACACATGATTCTAATAAAGAAAGTTCAATGATGTTTTCACGCTTAGCAATACCGGCCTTAGCACAAAAAGTACGAATTGCAGCAGCCGGGTAACCTCTTCTGCGCATCCCTGAAATAGTAGGCAGCCTTGGGTCATCCCACCCATCCACTAAATTTTCTTCTACCAGACGTAAAAGTTTACGCTTACTCATTACAGTATAGTCTAGATTTAGTCGCGCAAACTCAATTTGACGAGAAGGATAAATCTCCAGATTTTCGATAAACCAATTGTATAGTGGTCTGTGTATTTCAAATTCTAAACTGCACAAAGAATGCGTGATGTTTTCAATTGAATCGCTCTGGCCATGTGCCCAGTCATAAATAGGGTAAATACACCAATCATCACCAGTTCTGTGATGTGTTGAGTGTTTGATACGGTACATTAAAGGGTCTCTTAAATGCATGTTGGGTGAGCTCATATCAATTTTAGCCCTTAATACACATGTGCCATTTTCAAACGCTCCATTTTTCATTTGCTCAAAAAGTGCAAGATTTTCATCTACAGAGCGTTCTCTGTAAGGGCTGTTTGTGCCTGCTTTGGTTGGAGTACCTTTCATTTGAGCGATTTGCTCTGCACTTGAATGATCAACGTAGGCCAGGCCTTTTTTGATCAATACAATGCCCCAGTTATAGAGTTGCTGAAAGTAGTCAGAGGTATAACATTCTTTTTGCCACTCAAAGCCCAACCATTCAATGTCTTTTTTAATACTTTCAACGTATTCGGTACTTTCTTTGTCAGGATTTGTGTCGTCAAAGCGCAAGTTGACCTTGCCTTTGTACTGTTTTGCAAGCCCAAAGTTCAAACAAATTGATTTGGCATGACCAATATGTAAATACCCATTAGGCTCGGGTGGAAAACGTGTGACAATGGTTTCATGTTTCTTTGAAGACAAATCACCTTCAATGATTTGCTCAATAAAATTTAATGACCTTGAAGCTTGCTCTTCACTCATTATTTAATCTCTATTGCAAATGGAACTCTAGCTTGTATTCTGCTCATGTCTTGAATGTTTACAAACTGTTGAAATGTTTGATAATGTGCGCCAAGTTTTGATTTTAAAAAACGCGTTTCAAAATCTTCGCCCATCAATTGCTCTAAAATAGCTTCTTGCAATTCTTTTTTCTTCGGGAAATCAACTGTTTTGTAATCTTCAAGTTCGGCCAATTCAGCAGCTTTTTTGACCGCTTTTTGAAGGCCTCCAAACTCATCAATCAATCCAATTTCAAGTGCATCCTCACCACTCCAAACGCGACCTTGGCCTATGCTGTCAACTTTCTGAACAGAAAGACCTCTTCCTTCAGAGACTTTACCAATAAAGTCTTGATAGGTTTCTACCACAGATCCTTGAATAATGTCTCTTTGTTGTTCAGTTAAGGGCCTTGTCAAGTCAAATAAATCAGCGTTTTCAGCCGTTTTTACACCATCAAAAGTCAGACCTAATTTATTGTTTAACATTTCTTTCATGTTAGGAATCATTCCAAATACGCCAATAGACCCAGTAATGGTATTTTCTGAGGCAAAAATTGCATCACTCTCACAAGCAATGTAATATCCGCCACTTGCAGCTACATCTCCCATAGAAACAACTACAGGTTTTTGAGCTTTCGCAAGTTTCATCTCTCTCCACATCACATCTGAAGCTAAGGCTGATCCTCCACCCGAATTCACACGCAATACAATGGCTTTCACATCTTCATCTTCTCTAGCTTTACGAATCAATTTAGAGGTCGTCTCAGAACCAATTACTTCAGCTCCATTGCCTTTTCCTGATCTAATTTCTCCTTGAGCATAGACAATAGCAACTTTCTCTAAACTATGATTTTCTTGAGCATCAGCTACCTTTTTGTATTTAGATAATTTTACAGTGTTTAAGCATTCTGAAGAATCTTTGTTGGTTTTATTTTTCAGTAATTCAATTAACTCATCTTTATAAATTAAAGAGTCAACAAATCCTAACTCTAAAGCGTCTTCAGCTTTTCTCACACTGATGTTGTCAGCATAAGTCTGTAAATTCTGCTCAGATATATTTCTAGAAATTGCAATTTCTCTAAGCATTTTATTCCATAAATCTGAGACAAAACTTGTAGTTTGAGCTCTATTTTCTGCACTCATTTTTTCGAGCATAAAAGGTTCAACTGCGCTTTTAAATTTTCCATGACGAATGATTTGAGCTTCTATACCAAGCTTTTTTAAAGCATTCTTGAAGAACATGATATTGGCATGTAGACCTGTAAATTCAAACATGCCTTCAGGAAAAAAATACACTTTATCGGCTACCGAACTCAAGTAATAACTCTTGTGCATATACATCTCACTGTAAGCAACAATCCATTTGCCTGACTTTTTAAACTCTTCAAGGGCATCTCTAATTTCTTCAACAGTTGCCATTCCGGCTGAAATAAAAGTAGGCTCAAGTAAAATACCTTCAATATTTTCATCTCTAGAAGCCTTTTCTATACTTCTTAAAATGCTGTTTAATCCGATGCTCGGATTAGGCTCTAGTGTCATAAAATCAAAACCTTCTAATGGATTGTCTTGGTCTTTGTCTACAATGGGTTTGTCAAGCTTTAAATAGAGGATGCTATCGTCTTTGATGCTCGGCTTACCATCTGAAAATGAGCCCACTACTGAGATTAAGATTAAGAAAAATAAGAAGAAAAGCCCGATGCCTAAAAAGGCCGCAAAAACTAGTTTTAAGAAACGTCTCATTTTATTATAAATTACTGGTTAACAATTATTTAATACACTTATAGCGGTGCAAAAGTACGGCAATTAACTTGAAAAGTTGATGTTTTTTTTGTATTTTTGCAAATGAATTTAAAATTGTAGGTATGTCAAAAGCAAAAGTTCTTTATATCTCTCAAGAAATTATGCCTTACAACTCTGAGAGCATCATTTCAAAAACATCAAGATTTTTACCAGAATACATCAAAGAAAACGCAGAAAAAGATGTGCGCTTGTTTATGCCAAAGTTTGGCTCAATCAACGAGCGAAGATATCAATTGCATGAAGTAATTCGTTTGGCAGGTATGAATGTTGTGCTTGAAGATATGGATTATCCGTTAATCATTAAGGTAGCATCTGTGCCTGAGGCAAAAATGCAAGCCTATTTTATGGATAATGAAGAATTATTTGCAAGAAAAGCCTACTTCGGAGACGATACAACTCCTTTTTTTACTGACAATCACGACAGAATGATTTTCTTTTGTCAATCAGTGTTGATGACTATTAAAAAATTAGGATGGGTGCCAGATGTAATTCATTGCAATGGTTGGATGACCTCTTTAATTCCGTATTACATCAAGCAGAACTTTGCTGATGAGCCTGTGTTTAAAAATGCAAAAATCGTATTTAGTGCATACAATAAGCTAGAAGGAGATTTAGATGCAAAATTGTCTAAAAATGCTGTTTGGCAAAATGCAACAGACTTTTCTATGATTGAAAATCCGAATTGGGAAAACTTGACAAAGTTTGCTTCAAATTATGTAGATGGTATGATTTTACATACAGACAACAATGTGATGGAAGATTATCTCACAAAATCTGATGTTGCTTTTGTGAAAAGTACAGAGCAAGAAGAAGAACAATATGAAGCGCTTAACAATTTTTATGATCAAGTGCTCGCCTCTGAAGAAGTAGTCGCTTAATTTTACACCAAAAGCATTAAAGCGCTTAACTTCATGAATATTTTGTTTTTAAAAAATTTATTAAAGCCACAACTACTTGTGGCTTTCTTGTTTGTTTTAACGTTTAGTTCTTGTTCGAAAGACAGCCAATTGGGAGGCTCAGTGATTGATGCGTCTACTTATGGGCTTGAGTTTATCGATACGTTTCAAGTAAAAACATCTTATCAAACTTCTGATTCGATTAAAATGTATAGCCCTAGCGGAGCTGATCAAGTATTGGTATTGAGTTCTGCAATTGCTAGTTTTAACATGGTTGGAGGCTACAACAACGCCCAAACAGGAACGAGTAAAGCAGATTTCATTTTTAATTTAAGTGCTGATCAAATTGTGGTAGATTCTTTAGAAATCTCTAGCATTACTATTGATTCAGCCGTCATGGCTTTTCAGTATACAGGGCGTTATGGCTATTCTGATCAGTTGAGTGTAGATCTCTATAAGCTTGCTGAATCGCTAGATGAAGATCAAGATTATTATTCAAATACTCAATTAGCGTATGAATCTCAACCAATAGGATCTGTAACAACTACAGTTGATTTGACTGACAGTGTACAAATTGATTCGTTGATTAAGGTGCCTGCGCAGCTTAGAGTAAACTTAGATTTAACAGAAGCCCAGGCACTACTCTCTTCAGTGATTGATCAGAGTTTTGAGCAAGATGTAAATGGATTTGCTTTGAGCGTGAATCAAAACAGTATTTCAACTTCTGGTTCTGGTCTTGTAGCAAGTATTGACGCCCTTTCTTCTAATTCAGGTCTGTTTATTTACTTTACTGATCAAAATGGTGCTGCACAGCGTTTGCAATTAATCATAGAACAAGACGATGTGCGTTTCAATACCTTTGAGCATGATTTTAATACTACAATTCAGGCAAATTTAAACTCGGCCAACACTGATTTTCTTTATGTGAAATCAATGTTGGGGTTGACCACGAAAATTGAATTACCAACCCTTAAAGATTGGTTGAGTGATTCACTGTTTGTTGCTCAAGCTTTGATGACTTTTAAATTAGATTCTAATCTAGACATTACTGAGATTTTACCTCATGGTCAGCTGTTGTTGGTTGAGCGGGATGCACAAGGTGATTTTGCGCACATAAAAGATGCTGATTTAGCATTAGGTACTAGTTTTTATGATGGTCAGTTTGATTTAGAGCAATATACGTACACGTTTAACATTACCAGGTATTTACAAAATAAGATTGAAGATTTGGCTGAAGATTCAAGCTTAATTCCTACCTTGTACTTGGTTCCTGAAGCGTTCGGAATTTACGATCCTGCACAGATTGTAATTGACAACAATTTTCAGAAGCCCACCCTTAAAATTTATTATACGCAGCTTTAAGCATTACGTTTATGTGTGGAATTGTCGGATACATAGGAGATCAGCAGGTATATCCAATTTTAATCAAAGGATTAAAGCGTCTAGAATATAGAGGATATGACAGTGCTGGCATTGCGATTTTTGATCAAGAAATAGCCTTACACAAATGTAAAGGTAAGGTAGCAGATTTAGAGGCTCATGCTAAAAACGGGTCAGTGAGCGGAACCATCGGTATTGGCCATACCAGATGGGCTACGCATGGATTGCCCAACGATGTCAATGCACACCCACATTTTTCAGATTCAAAATCGATCGTGATGATTCATAATGGTATCATTGAGAATTATTCTGCGCTTCGAAAAATGTTAGAGAAAAGAGGATATGCTTTTCGATCTGAAACAGATAGTGAAGTGCTGTTGAATTTAATTGAAGATGTTCAAAAGAAAGAAAAAGTCGAGCTTGATCAGGCCGTAAGAATAGCACTTCACGAAGTAGTTGGCGCCTATGCAATTGTTTTGTTTTCTAAAGAAAATCCAGATCGTCTTATAGCGGCTAAGAAAGGTTCGCCTTTGGTGATTGGTGTGGGGGAAGGCGAATATTTTTTAGCCTCGGATGCTACTCCGATCGTTGAATATACTAGAAATGTGGTGTATTTAGAAGATGAAGAAATTGCAGTGATAGACCGTGCGCAGGGCTTGAACATCATCAACATTAAAAATCAAAAGATTACTCCGTACCTGCAAGAGGTAGAGTTGCAATTAGAAGAGCTTGAAAAAGGTGGTTACGAGCACTTTATGCTTAAAGAAATTTATGAGCAGCCACGTTCTATTGCCGATAGTATGAGAGGTAGAATCTCTGTTGACGGCACTACTGTTGCTTTAGGAGGCATCAAAGACTATGAGCAAAAGCTTATCAATGCCCGCAGAATCATTATGGTGGCATGCGGAACTTCTTGGCATGCAGGATTGGTCGGAGAGTATTTATTTGAAGACTTGGCAAGAATTCCCGTAGAGGTAGAGTACGCTTCTGAGTTTCGTTATAGAAATCCTGTGATTTATGAAGATGATGTGGTCATTGCCATTTCTCAATCAGGAGAGACAGCTGATACTTTGGCAGCCATTGAAATGGCAAAGTCTAAAGGCGCAACCATTATCGGTATTTGCAATGTAGTAGGCTCTTCAATTGCTCGAGCAACCCATGCAGGTTCATACACTCATGCAGGGCCAGAAATTGGGGTGGCATCCACCAAAGCTTTTACAGCACAAGTAACGGTGCTGACACTTATGGCTTTGAGCATTGGGCACAAGAAAGGCACACTCCCCACACAACGCTATCAGCAGTTGATCAGAGATTTAGAGCAGATTCCATCTAAGATTGAAAAAGTCTTAAAGCAAAACGATAAGATTAAGCAATTGTCAGATAAGTTTTTTCAGGCTACAAATTTCTTGTATCTAGGAAGAGGATATAGCTTTCCGGTAGCTTTAGAAGGTGCTTTGAAGCTTAAAGAGATTTCTTACATTCACGCCGAAGGCTACCCAGCAGCTGAGATGAAGCATGGGCCAATTGCCTTGATTGATGAGCAGATGCCTGTTGTTGTAATTGCACCCAAAGCCTCTTTTTATGAAAAGGTAGTAAGTAATATTCAAGAAATTAAAGCAAGAAAAGGCATTGTGATTGGAGTGGTGAGTGAAGGAGATAAAACGGTGAGTGAAATTGCTGATCACATTATTGAAGTGCCTCATACCGATGAGGTGTTGATGCCTTTGATTTCTTCTGTGCCACTACAGTTGTTGTCTTATCATATTGCTTTACTGAGAGATTGCAACGTTGATCAGCCTAGAAATTTGGCTAAATCAGTGACGGTAGAATAAACTTTATTTAGCCTTAAGTGCTTGTCTTACTGTTTTTTCTTGGAATCTTAATTGGACTGATCAATGCCCTGGCAGGAAGTGGTTCTGCTTTGACTTTGCCGATGCTTATGTTTTATGGATTGGATGCTTTAGTAGCAAACGGATCAAATCGTTTGGGCATACTCTTTCAATCAGCTGTAAGCAGTGTAACATTTTGCCGCAAAGGGCTTGTTGAAAAGACTTACATTGCTTTTGTTATTCCTGCATTGCTTGGTGCTTTATTGGGGGCTTATTTAGCATCTGTAACACCAGAGGCAGTGATGCAAAAAGTGATACTTTTTGTAGTGATTATGATGCTCTTGTTGGCTTTGTTTTCTCAATTATTTCACAAAAAACTACAAAAAGTAGCAACGCTCAGCATGGGTTTTTTTGCTGTACTTTTGTTGTTTTGTTTAGGGCTTTATGGTGGGTACATTCAAGTAGGGTACGGATTATTTATGATCGCCCTTCTAAATGGGTTGTTTGGATTTGACTTAAAAAAAGTGAATGTGATTAAAAACCTAGTGGTGTTTGTTTACAGCTTGCCTGTATTTTGCTTTTTTTATTATAAGGGTTTAGTGGCCTTGAAGCCCGCTCTTTTTTTAGCTGCAGGTCAGGGTTTGGGTGGATTTTTAGGCGCTAAGTTTCTCTTAGAGTGTAAGCAAGCTGAAAAGTGGGTGAGGAGGCTGTTTTATGTGATGTTGGTGTTGTGCGTGGTGAAGTTGGTGGTGGGGTGACGGTTCTGTGGTATGCAGCGTCTCTACGACGAAGGAGAGGCATGCTGTGGGATCTATTGTTATGTGCTCTTAGTCATTTCCATATCCGTATTGCATCTCTATATACCTTTCAATCATATCTTCTTCAATTGCTTCGCTGAAATCATATCCTCGTTCTTTAGCAGCTTCCAACAGATCTACTCCCATTTGTTCTGCTGCTTCAATTGGATCAATATTGTAGTAATTTAAAGGATCAAAATTTTTCTTTATTGTGAATTGACCGCCAAAATCAATAGCTAACAATTCGCCATATGTTCTTAGTTTAAAGTTGCAAACAAAACATAGAAATTCTAATGGCATAATGTTATAATTTTCTTCAATTCCATCTTCTCCTGCGACTGGATCTGAGGTTGAAATATAGCTCCCCAATATAATACCTTGATTGCCACAACATGGACAAGATTCGTTTTTGGAGTATTTTGCCTTTTGGTTTAATAAAACAAACTCTGTCTTTTTTAATTCTCCTTCTTCCTTAGCTTGATTCAGTTCTTCGTCTGTCCATTCTACTAAAACAGCTTTTAATGACGATATTCTTTTTTTTACTTTGCCTATTAGCTCTGTATTATATGCTTCTATCATCTCGTTAGCAGTTGCAGCTTCTTCAACTCCAAGAATATCATCAAGAGTCAATTCTTGATGTTTAATTAAAATTCTTATTGATGCATAGAAATGAGTTAACCAAGAACTTGTATTATAGTTTTCAAATGCGGGAGATCCTGTATGGAGTTCTTCATTTCTTTTTTCTATCATCAAGTGACAAAAAGCTTCTTCTTTTGGCGTAAATTCTGGAACAATTCTTTGTAATCTTAGAAATATAGTTTTTGCTCCAATAGTTTTAGGAGTTCTCTTCACAGGAGGGTATCCAAAAGCATGAAGTATATTACTCCCTTCTCTTGGGTCAGCTATTAATACTGGATGTATTTTAGCCAATGTAGCTCTTCCAATAAATTCTAAGGCTAATGAGCTCCAAAAAGGAAACATTGCAGATTCTCTATCAGATGCTAATGCTCTTTCTAAATATAGTTTTGACTTTGCTAAGAGTGAATCGTATGACCAATCTGACATATTAATTAATATTTATTCTTTCTAAAATTCGACTTTGTTTGTTTTTAGGATTTATTGTAGGCCTGCTATGCATCATTCTCCAATTGTCAACAATCATAATTTTATTTCTTTTCCAATGAATTTCAATGACCTTGAATTTGCTAATTATGTTTGTCATAATTTCTTCATCTTCTTTTCTTTTGTCAACTAATTTCATGCAACCGTAATCCAATCTAATAAAGTTAAATTTATGATTGCGAATAGATCTGTAGAATATTTTAAAGCCATTATTGATTTTCCAAATTCGATTGTTTATGAAGTAATTTTCCGCAGAGGATAGTAATTTTGAATTGAAGTCAATTAATAGTGTAGGCTCAGGTATTTTAGTTGTTCCAACGTATCTAAAAGCTAAAAATCTTGGAGGAATTAATTTATGAGCTCCATCCGTGTGAAATGGAAATCGATTTAGTCCATGAATTGAAGATAAAGAATTTGGATGAGCTTCATTTTTATTTAATGGTTTTAGAGTTTTTAATGCTTTTTCGCCTTTTCTGTTTGATTCAAAATTTCCGAGTTTTTCACACAGACTTATAAATTCACTTTGCGATTCAAACTTTGTCAGAAAGTATCCTTTTTGGTCTATATGGTTTTTTAGTAAATCCATAATTGAACATAACTCAAACATATACGCATGTTTCAAAACAAAATGTGTTAAACATTAAAAGCCCATTAGATGATTGAAGCAATAAAAATAACATGCCTTATAACAATCACAGACTTTTTCTCAGCCAAGGCTTAGGATTCATTTTGGTTTGGCCCTTCCAGATGCTAAATAAAAACTTAGCGGTATTTTGTTCACTGGTGATGATAGAACCTACAGAAGTGCCCGTTTGTATTTCTTGACCTTTTTTGACGTATACTTCTTGCAGGTGAGAGTAGACAGAGAGATAATCGCCGTGACGGACCATAACGG
>JAHDHZ010000033.1 GCA_020631045.1 Flavobacteriales bacterium
GCACTTTTCAAGGCAAAATTGTGGATTTTTAATACCCATTCTGAGTATTGGTCGGCTGAAATGATGGGCAAGCTCAATGCTTTTTTAGCTCAGGGCGGGAAAGTCATTTTTGCTTCGGGCAACAACATTTTTAGAGCTGTAAGTTATACGCCTTATCATTCACTGATTATTACGAGCGATGAGATTGATGGGCAAACCATCACAGAGCTTACAGGCGCGGCCTTTAAGTATTCTGGATATTTAACCGATGGCAATTACAAAGTCGTTCAATCAGATCATTGGGTATTTAACAATACTGATGTAGTCAATGGTGATCTCTTTGGTATTGGTGCTTCAGGTTATGAGACCGATCAGATCAATAGGCATTCTAAAGGGGTGATAACTCTTGCTGTTGGTACCAACAAACAAGGACCGGCCTACATGCTGATTCGAGAAAATAAAGCACAAGGCAGCTGGCTTTTTAATACCTCTTCAGTAATTTCTACTTGGGCATTGCATCAACAAGATGTTGTGATGCAACAAATTTTCAATAATTTGATTGCTGATGCATTGGGGCAATGAAACGCGTTTTATTACTTTCAGATACCTCTTTAGACAATGATCTTCGAGTAAGAAGGCAACTTATGGCCTTTAAGTCGATTTCAAGACTGACTTATGTGGGTAAGAAGTGTGATCAAAACCTTATAAGAGACGCCAGATTCATAGATGCCAAACCCATAGATTTAGAAAAGCGTTATGGTTTTCATCATGGGTTTTCATGGCCTTTAAAAAAGATCTGCTCTGTATTGGTGTATGGGTTTTTGTTCGTCAAAAAGCAGTTTAAATCGACCTATTTTTTTGACGCCAATGCAAGAGCGGTATACAGAAGGCTTAAATCAGAGCATTTTGATGTTATTTATGCCAATGATTTAGAAACCTTGCAGTTGGCAGTGAAACTCAAAGGCCTTCAAACCAAGCTTATTTTTGATGCCCATGAGTATTTTTTTGACGAGCACATTGGCAGTAGCGTGTTTGTTAATGAACGACTGCCTGTTATAGAATATGTGACCTCAAAGTATTTTAAGTACATTGATGTATTGGTAAGTGTTTGTGATGGTATTGCTCAGCTTTATCAGCAGCGTTTTTATTTTGACAAGGTAGAGGTGATTACCAATGCCAAAGAATATGCCGATCATTTATCTTTTAGTGAGACAACTTACCCTATTCAAATGATTCATCATGGCTATTATAAGCCCAATAGAAATATTGAGGCTTTGGTAGATATGATGCAGTATTTGCCGCGGCAAAAATATGCTTTGAATCTTATGATTGTGGGCAGTTTGCCTGAAAAATTGTTAGATCAAATCAATGGCCTTGAAAACGTACATTTGATTGATGCTGTACAGGCTGATCAAATTGTAGATCGCTGCAATGCCTTTGATGTGGGCGTAATGGCTTTTAAACCGGTGACTGAAAATTTAAGATATGTGTTGCCCAATAAATTCTTTGAATTTATTCAAGCAAGATTGGCAATTGTCTCTGGGCCTTCTATTGAGGTTGAAAAATATGTGCACCAGCATGGTTTGGGAGTGATTGCTCAAGATTTTGACGGGCGCGCGATGGCTCAAGCGGTATTGAGCTTAGATGCACATAAAACAGCTGAGTTTAAGCAAAACACACACTTACATGCTGAAAAATTGAGTGCATCTAAAAACATCAATCAACTAAAAGCCTTAATTTTACAGTCTTAAATAAACCTGTATGCTGTCATATTTTAAAAAATCAGATCAATTAAGAGATCCTTTTATGATCGCTGAGGCGGGAGTAAACCATGAAGGGTCACTTGATATAGCCAAACGCCTTATCGATGAGGCTAAAGAAGGTGGTGCACAAGCCATTAAATTTCAAACCTATAAGGCACATACCATTGCTTCTAAGCACAGTCCGTCTTATTGGGATTTGTCAAAAGAGTCAACTACTTCTCAGTTTGAGCTGTTTAAAAAATACGATTCGTTTTGGAAAAAAGAATATGTTGAGCTCAAGGCCTATTGTGATAAGGTAGGCATCATTTTTTTAAGTACTGCTTTTGATACCACTTCGGCAGATTTTTTAAATGAGTTGATGCCGGTATTTAAAATTTCTTCTTCTGACATTACCAACATTCCTTTTATTGAGTATCAGTGTCAGTTTGGCAAGCCCATTATACTCTCGACCGGAGCCTCACATCAATGGGAGATTCAAAAAGCTGTTGAGGCGATTGAAAAGCAAGGCAATGAGTTGCTGTTAATGCATTGTGTGCTCAACTATCCAACCGAAAACAAAAATGCCAATCTTGCACGCATTAAAGGTCTTGAAAAGGCATTTTCTCACCTGCCTATAGGGTATTCAGACCATACCTTGCCTCAAGAGATGAATACTTCTTTATTTGCTTGGATGATGGGTGCTGAGATGATTGAAAAGCATTTTTCACACGACAAAACCTTACCAGGAAACGATCATTATCACGCTATGGATAAGCAAGATCTTAAAGTGTTTTTTGAAAAGGTAAAACAAGCAAAAGTTTTAATGGGATCGGCTAAAGTATCTGCTTTGCCTTCAGAAGAACCAGCTAGAAACAACGCTCGCCGCTCACTTGTCTTAACTCAAGATGTACCAAAGGGCACAACAATTGAAAAGCAACATTTAACTTGGAAACGCCCTGCACACGGAATTTCTCCACAGTACATCGATCAAGTCTTGGGTAAAACAACCTTAATAGAGCTTAAAGAAGATGATTTGCTTCATTGGAATCAGTTAAATTAATGCAGCAAGAACTAGAGGCATATTTTGATCGTTTGTGGCCCATCTGTCGAAGCATTACAGGTGATGGATTACGCGCTTCTTTTAAGATTCTTCAAGAACTCATTCCTTTAAAGCTTACTGAGGTACCTACAGGGAG
The DNA here is from genome assembly GCA_020631045.1 of Flavobacteriales bacterium. Classification (GTDB taxonomy): domain Bacteria; phylum Bacteroidota; class Bacteroidia; order Flavobacteriales_G; family JALEGO01; genus JAHDHZ01. The sequence continues at coordinate 2,918 of JAHDHZ010000033.1, forward strand.
GCAAGTTTTTGATTGGAATATTCCTAAAGAATGGAACATTGAAGATGCTTACATTCTTGATCAAAACGGAGAGAAGATAGTAGATTTCAAGCAAAACAATCTTCATGTCTTAGGCTATTCAATTGCGGTTGATCAACAAATGTCTTTTCAGCAGCTTAAAGACCACCTTTATTACTTAGAAGATCAGCCCAACGCGATTCCTTACAGAACAAGTTATTACAAAGAACGCTGGGGTTTTTGTCTTTCTTATGAGACTTATAAGAAAATGGCTCTTGAAAACGGGACATATAGAGTAGTTATTCAATCTTCACTTAAAAACGGGAGTTTAACTTACGCAGATTGTGTACTCAAAGGGCAGAGTGATCAAGAAATTTTACTTTCTTCTTATTTGTGTCATCCCAGTATGGCAAACAATGAGCTTTCAGGCCCTTTGCTTTTGTCTTTTTTGTATCAAAAACTCTCTAAAATTGAAAATAGGCGCTACACTTATCGCTTTGTGATCGCTCCAGAAACCATCGGTGTGGTTGCTTATTTGGCAGAACATGCTGAGCATTTAAAAAAACATTTACACGCCGGCTTGGTCGCCACTTGCATTGGTGATGCGGCATCATTTACCTATAAGCGATCAAAAGAAGCCTCACATGAAATCAATCGAATTGCAGAGCATATACTAAAGCACGAGACTAAAGGTGCACGTATAATTAACTTTGCTGTTGGGGGCAGTGATGAGCGTCAATATTGTTCGCCAGGCTTTAATTTTGCGGTTGGATCTTTGATGCGAAGCATGTATCACACGTTTGAACAGTATCATACTTCTTTAGACAATAAGTCATTTATAAGCTTTAAAGCCCTCGAAGAATCAGTTGAGATGTATTTAAAGATCATCAAAGCTCTTGAGCTTAATCAAACTTATAAAGGCAAAATTCAGTATTGTGAGCCACAATTGGGTAAAAGAGGATTGTATCCCACAGTAGGGGCGCTCAAAGATGCTCAGCAAGAATTATATAGAAGGTTGCATTTACTCAGCTTTGCAGATGGTAAGCTCGACTTATTGTCAATTGCAGAGCAAAGATCAGATTGCATTTTAGATTACACGGAAACGGTGCAAGAATTGTTAAAAGCTGATTTAATTGCATGATTGTCATTGTTGATTACAAGTTGGGTAACCCTGAATCGGTTAAAAACATGCTCAAAAAAGTTGGGGCAAAAGCAGTAATCAGCAACGATGTGCAGGTGATTGAAAAAGCTACTAAGCTGATTTTACCAGGAGTAGGCTCTTTTAACAAAGGCATGCAAAACCTCAAAGAGCTCGAGCTTATAGTACCTCTTAAAGATCGTGTATTTAATCATAAGACTCCTCTTTTAGGAATTTGTTTGGGCATGCAGCTTTTATTTGAACAAAGTGAAGAGCAGCAAATTGAAACCAAGGGTCTTGGTTTTGTAAAAGGATCTGTTTGTTATTTTGATCAAAGCAAATTAAATACGCATCAAAAGGTGCCACATATGGGCTGGAGAGATATTGAGTTAACTTCCCAACATCCTTTGTTTGAAGGACAAGATAATTATAGATTTTACTTTGTACATAGTTTACATGCAATAGGAGTACAAGCATCAGATGTATTGTGCCAGGCGAACTATGGTTATGACTTTGTTTGCGGTGTGCAGCATAAAAATATTGTTGGATTGCAATTTCATCCTGAAAAAAGTCATGTATTTGGCATGCAGGTAATGAAAAATTTTGCTGAGAAGTTTTGAGAAGGGTTCGTGTCATACCAACGCTGTTGATTAAAGGAGAGGGGGTATATAAAACCTTCAAATTTAAAGACGCTAAGTATATTGGAGATCCTATAAACACGCTCAAAATTTTCAATGACAAACAGGTTGATGAGTTGATCATACTTGATATTCAGGCGACTAGACTCAACAAAGAACCTAATTATGATTTGATTCACCAGGCAGCTTGTGAGTGTTTTATGCCGCTGGCTTACGGGGGTGGAATTTCTAGTTTTCAGATAGCCCAGAAGGTCTTTGCTTGCGGTGTAGAGAAAGTTATTTTAAATTCTCATGCATATCATAATTTTGAGTTGATTGAGCAAATTTCGAATGTTTACGGATCTCAAAGTGTGGTGTTGAATGTAGATGTGCAAAAGAATTTTTTTGGTCAAAAGCGCTTGGCTTTACAATCAGCACAACAACTTAAAAAAGATGATTTGGTTACCTATATTAATCAAGCTGTTCAAAAAGGGGTAGGAGAGGTCATGCTCAATGCGGTTTATTTAGAGGCCACCCGCAAAGGATATGATCTGGAGCTTATCAAATCAATCGCATCAAGCATTTCAGTGCCTTTGATTGCCAGTGCAGGGGCGGGTAGTGTTGATGATTTTCTCAAAGCCATTCAAGCAGGAGCATCTGCTGTAGCTGCTGGTAGTTTATTTGTGTTTATGAGTGAATCTAGAGACAGTATACTCATTCAATATCCTACTCAAGAAACGCTCTTTCAAGAGCTATACAATCATTTAAACTAAGTTTATGCCTGTATTAGACTTTCAGGCATTTAATGCCCGTTTTTTTGAATTAAACAAAGATTTGGGTATTTATGATTGTAAAGATTTTAATGCTTTTAAGATTGTACAAGAAGGGTTGAAGGTAAAGTACAGTGAAAAGGGCAATATACGCTGTGCAATTTTTTATGCTTCATGGATTTACAGAATATATCGCTTTTTTAATGCTTTAAAACACAAAAAAACTGAAGGTTTTAAGCAGAAAGATTTCTTGATTCTTGATACAGGACGTATTGTTAAGCAAGAAAAAAAATACGTCAGCCTTTATTTTGATAAAATCATTGCTCGCTTGGGTTTAGAGCATTGTTTTGTCTTTTTTGAACACAAAAAGCATAAAGACATTGATCTTGATTTAGATATGAATGCTATGCTTTCTTTGAGTGCTAGAAAAAAGTTAGACGCCCAAGATAAAGATTTGATTAAACAAATAAAGCAGTTGTTGCATCGTTTAGAGCAGCATGTTCAGTATTCTAAAAGTGAGCTGTTAGACATTCGAATTGCATTTCAGTTGTTTGTAGATAAATATTTAGGAATGAAGGCTTTACTTTCTATGATTCATCCCAAAAAAGCAATCATAACTTGTCATTATCACAAAGAAGGATTTTTGTTGGCCTTAAAACAAACAAGTATTCAGGTGCACGAGTTACAACACGGGATTGTTTCTGAGAATGATATTTTTTATTGTTATAAAAATTTATCCAAGCACATTTCTAAGCGGGCTTTATTTGCTGATTATTTTTGGACCTTCGGGCCATACTGGACCAACCTCTTAAAGCAATATACTGAGTTTTCATCTCAGAGGCTCAAAGAAATTGGTTTGTATACTCAAACAAGTTTTACTGATCAGCATTCAAAAGAAAAGATTGATCACCTTTTAAAAAATTGTACGTGTATTTTGATGACTACTCAAACTTATTTGCACGATTATTTCATTGATTACGCTACATTTTTGGCCGAGCATTTAGATTCTGATGAGTATGTGATTGTACTCAAAACACATCCAGCCGAATCTACACAAACCTATCAAAAATCACTTGCCCAGTTTTCAAATGTTTTTGTGCTCTCAGAAGATCTACAATATTTATTTGAAAGAGCCCAAGTACACATCAGTATTTATTCAACTACTTTGTTTGAAGCACTCAAATACAAACACATTACCAATTACGCACTTTATATTGATGAATTTAAAGGTTATGTTGATGTGATTTTAAAAGATCAAATAGCCTTAAAATTAATGCCTGACCAACTTCCTGATTTTACAGAACATAGTCAAAACCAAGCTCAGATGCACAACCACTTTTTTTCTTCTTTAAATCTCGATAAGTTTGTAGAGGCAATCTCAGAATGATATTTGTGCATTTGATTCAAAAAATATGGTTTGATATTAAGGTATATTTGCGTTTGCACTTCTTTTACAAACAACTGCTTAAGCAAAACATAAGCCTTAAAAGCTTGCTTTCAAAGCGATTGGTAGACTTGTTGCAACAAGGCACTAAAATTGAACAAGATGTACAAATAGATGAGCAGCTTCAATCAATAGGTCCATATGTTTTCATCGGTAAATCCACTAAAATTTCAAACTGCAAATCAATAGGAGCTTTCTCAAGTATTTCACATAATGTTGATGTAGGGTTGGGCGCTCATCCACTTAATTATGTTAGTACTTCTCCGGCTTTTTATAGAAAAAGAAGAGGGCTTGTCAATCAAAATAAGTTTGATGAAAGCAATCAAAAGTCTGTTGAGATAGGAGCAGATGTGCTGATCAGTGCATCAGCTCAAATACTCAATGGAGTAACCTTGCACACTGGTTGCGTTGTGGGAGCAGGCTCTTTTGTCAATAAAGATGTACCGCCTTACGCCATTGTTGCTGGTAGTCCTGCAAAGGTGATATCTTATCGATTTGATCAGTCAACAATTAAGGCTTTGTTAGCCTCTAAATGGTTTGAAAAAGATCTTGATTGGTTAAGCTCAAAAGCTAATTTAATGCAAGATGCAGATGCTTTTTTAAAAGAACTTTCTTAAATCATGCAGCCCGTTTTATTTATTGCATATCAATTTGCTCCAAAAAATAGTCCAGGTGTTCACAGGAGCATTCGATTTGCTAAAAACTTAACCAAGTATGGCTACAATCCTATTGTGCTTACCATTGATCAGCAAAGCATTGAGCAAGAAAATAGTAAAATAGATTTAAAGCTGCTTGAAGGCTTAGAGCATATTAAAATTGAACGTTTGTCTAGTGGTGTGCCTCATAAGCTCATTCAACAAATGATGCGCCTTAGGGTATATCGATTTTTTTGGTTTTTTGCTTATGGATGGCTTTGGGAATACTCTTTGTTTTGGAACAAATCTGCCTATAAAAAAGCCCAAGAATTAATCGAACAACACAATATTAAATTGGTGTATACCTCTTCAGGTCCTTTTTCAGTTTTTCCTTTAGCAGCTAAGTTAAAAAAACGCTTGGGCATTAAGTGGGTAGCTGATTTAAGAGATCCCTTTACAGATGCTTATGCCTGGCAGTTTCCTACAAAAATGCACTGGTATGCAATGCGCTGGTGGGAACGTATTTATTTTAGAAAACCAGACAGATTGGTTGTCAATACTGATGCTGTAAAGACTTTATTTTTAAAAAGAAAACTGATTGATGATCAGAAAATTAGTGTGATCAACAATGGATTCTAGACCTCTAACAATAGCTTATGGCGGAAGCCTGAATTATTTTGAACCCTCAAGGGTTCAGCCAAATGGTCTATGGTCTAAACTAAAAGGTTTTTTTTGGACCTACAACCACCATCATTTTTGGTCAAAAACAAGGTCAGCTTATTATTTATTTAAAGCCATTGAACATTTAAAAAATCAATCATTGATCACGCCAAATCAGTTACAAGTACAACTGTGGGGCATGATTGATCAGGGCAATCAAATTTTGTGTGAAAAGCTTCAAATTACTGATTTTGTTCAGATTCAAGGTATGCTTGATCGGCATATTTCTCTTGAGAAATTAAATAAAGCAGATGTGTGTTTTTTACCTTTAGAGCTTAGTGCAAAAGGGCATAAATCTTTATTTATACCCGGAAAAGTATTTGAGTATCTAAATCTTGAAAAACCAATTTTAACTTTAGCTCAAACAGATGCTGATTGTGCAGGCTTGATTAGGCCAAGTGGTTTGGGCGTTTTCTGTGCCCCTACTAATGTTGATCAAATTGCAGCTCAACTATTAGATCTCATTGAAAATAAAGGCTCATTACATCAAAAATTCAAGGCCAATAAAAGCTATATAGGCACACTTTCTGCAGACCAAAGAGCCAAAGATTTATCAGCTATATTTGATGAATTAACACTAAGTTTGTAGTCTTGTTTTGAGTCACAATAAACTACATACAGCTATTATTGGCCTTGGCAATATTGGGCAAAGACACCTTAAAATTGCACAAAGCCATCCATCCATAAATTTAAAAGCCGTATGTGATCAAGACCCAAATAAAAAAAGTACACTTTCTGCGAATCTTCAGGCATATTTTTACCAGAACCATCTTGAGCTATTAGAAAAAGAGGCTTTAGATTTAATTATTGTGTGCACGCCTCATTATAATCATGCTCAAATAGCAATTGATTGTATGCTTAAAGGCTGCAATGTGGTGGTTGAAAAACCCATGTGCTTAACCCTACAAGAAGGCCAGAAAATGATTGACACGGCAACTCAAACCAATCAAAAGCTTTTTGTGGTAAAGCAAAACCGTTTTAATCTGCCAGTGCAAAAATTAAAGCAAAGCATTGATCAAGGTTTATTGGGTGAGATCTATCAAGTGCAATGCAATGTTTTTTGGAACAGAAACAAAGCCTATTATGAACAATCTGATTGGAGAGGGAAAAAACAACTAGAGGCTGGCGCTTTATTTACCCAAGGCAGCCATTTTGTAGATCTTTTAATTTATTTGTTTGGAATGCCTTCAAATGCCAAAACAGTCTTGAAAAATAGGGTGCATGACATTGAATTTGAAGACAATGGAATTTCAATTTTAGAGTTTGACAATCATATGATTGCATCACTTTGTTGGAGCAACAATGTATATGAAAAAAACTATGAGGGATCTTTGACTGTAATTGCTGAGAAGGGTACTGTTAAGATCTCTGGAAAATACCTCAATCAGCTTAGTTTTTACAATGTGAAAGGTGATCAGGCCTCTTTAGATGAGCACTCTTTTGATCGACCCAATACCTATTCACAAAACTATCAGGGTTCTAGCTCTAATCACCATTTGGTTTTAGATGCAGTCATTCAAGATATTTTTAATGCTCAATCCCAAGTTGTTTCAGGTAAAGAAGCTTTAAAAACAGTTCAGGCGATTCATTTGATCTACAATTCTATTTAAGCCTAAAGGTTTAGACTCAAGCGCTCATTCTCTACAACTAACTGATTCTCTTCGATCATCCACTTTAAAATTTTAATGACATTTTTTCGAATGCTGATGTTGAATTGTTTTAAAAGAGCACTCTTGTAAACAGGTCCTTTTTTTAGAATACTTAAAACATCTTTTTCAAGTTGATTGAGGCTTTTGGGTTGGTGTTTTTTTTCATAACAAGTATTGCATAAACCACAATCTTTGGTGATTGATTGATCAAAATAGCTCATCAAGGTTTTTACTTTGCATTTAGGCGTTTCAATAAGATTTACTAGTTTGTCTAATTGATCTTTTTTTTCTCTTTTTATTTGGCCAATATCAATGGCAGTAAGCTTTTTGTCTTTGCTAGAAAGCCTTGGTGCAATAAAGACAATGCGTTGATGTAAATCTTTACTTTGATACTCAATAATCTTTAAGCGGTTAAAATGCTGAAGAGCATTTACAATATCTTTAACTGAAAGTTGCTCGATAGATTGACCGATTTGCTCAACATCAATTTTAATGGCTCGCTCAAAGACTTCTAAATCATATCTTAGAAGAAATTGTTGCATCAACTGCAAGTGTTTTTGTTGAAATACAAGATCTTTAAACTGTTGAACATCTACACAGGCCCTTATAGAGGCTTTGAAATTGCCGTTTGATTCAAATTTTAAAATTTGATGCTGCTCTAAAATTTGTAATGTTTTTAAAAGCACCTGTGCATCCATGTTGTGCTGTTTTACAAATGCATTAAAGTCAAAGCCAAAAGCTTTGCCAGCTCCTTCAAGTAATGGCACCTTTAAATGATTGCAAATATTCTTGTAAATGCTCAAAAACATCTTTTTATTGACAATATTGTCATAGTATCTTTCATATAAAAGTTCAATTTCATGCGCTTCATATGCCAGTAGGGCAAAGGCACGTTGACCATTTCTACCCGCTCTACCAATTTGTTGAATATAGTCTTCAAGAGAGCTGGGTAAATCGGCATGCATGACAAAAGAGACATCTTCTTTGTTGATGCCCATTCCAAAAGCACTGGTAGCGACCATGATTTGATTTGATTTATTTTGCCATAAGGCCTGATGATTCTTTCTGGTTTCTTGATCTAGTCCTGCATGATAACACAATGCATTTAGGCCTTCTTGTTGAAGTTTATGAGTCCATATTTCAGCTTTTCTTCTACTGGATGTATATAGAATTCCAGAGCCCTTTATCTTTTTCAAAGAGGCTATAATTTTAAGCCTTTTATCTTCAACTTTTCTAATGATGATATGCAAATTCTCTTTATTGAGAGGAGCTTTAAATACATGAGTATTTTTGAGCATTAGAACAGATTCAATGTCTTGCAAAATTTTTTGGTGTACTGTGGCACTCAAGGCAAGAATGGGAACCTTGCTAAAGGTTTCTTTTAATATGTGCAACTTTTTATAAGACTTTCTAAAATCATTACCCCAAGTAGAAATACAATGCGCCTCATCTATGGCAATTAGATTGATGTTCATCTTTTTAAGACGCTCAATTACAAGATGTTGTTGCAAACGCTCAGGAGATAGATATAAGAATTTATAGGGGCCATGTATACAACTTTCTAGCGTTTGGTCGAGTATTTTTAAACTAGAATTAGGTTGAATCATTGTAGCTTTAATGCCCTTTTCTTTGAGTTGTTGAACCTGGTTTTGCATCAATGCAATTAAGGGAGAGACCACGATACAAATGCCTTCTTTGAGCATACTTGGGAGCTGGTAACATAAAGACTTACCCGCCCCAGTAGCCATGATGGCAATGGTGTCTTGATTGTTAAGCACAGAATCAATGATCTGTTTTTGCTGTCCTCGAAAACTGTCGTGTCCCCAGTATTGTTTTAAAGTTTCAAGCATAAAAAAAGCCTACTATAAATCTTAGCAGGCTTAATTTAATTAAAATTCTTTAAAACAAGTATTTATAAACGTTTAACTCGTTTTTAGGTAGCTCAACTTTCTTTTTTAGCTTTAGAAGAGCTGTTGTTTTGAATTTTTAGAACAATTTCATCTTTTTTCTTGTCTAAATCTACTTTTATGACATCTCCTTCTTTGAAATTGTTATCAATAATTTGTTCAGCAAGAGCATCTTCAAGGTATTTTTGAATAGCTCTTTTCAAAGGTCTAGCGCCATACTGTTGGTCATAGCCCTTGTTTGCAATGTATGTTTTAGCTGTTTTAGAAACTTCAATGGTATAGCCTAAATCTTGAACTCTTTTGAAGAGTTTATTAAGCTCAATATCAATGATTTTGTGGATGTCTTCTTCTTTGAGTGATTCAAATAAAATGACATCGTCAATTCTATTTAAAAATTCAGGAGCAAAAGCTTTTTTCAAAGCTTTTTGAATCACTGATTTTGCTTTGTCATCTTCTTGAGCTACCTGAGATTCAGTTCCGAATCCAACCCCCGTACCAAACTCTTTGAGTTGTCGGGTGCCTATGTTTGAAGTCATAATGATGATGGTGTTTTTAAAATCAATCTTTCGCCCTAAACTATCTGTTAGCATTCCATCGTCTAGTGCTTGAAGCAATAAATTAAACACATCTGGATGTGCTTTCTCAATCTCATCCAACAAAACAACAGAATAAGGCTTTCTTCTTACTTTCTCAGTAAGTTGGCCTCCTTCTTCATATCCAACGTATCCTGGAGGAGCTCCAATTAAACGAGAAACAGCAAATTTTTCCATGTATTCACTCATGTCGATTCGAATCATGGTGTCTTCTTTGTCAAATAAAAACTTTGCAAGCTCTTTTGCCAACTGTGTTTTCCCGACTCCAGTTGGTCCTAAAAAGATAAATGATCCAATTGGTTTGTTCGGATCTTTCAGCCCTGCGCGATTTCGTTTGATGGCCTTTACAACTTTTTTGATGGCCTCATCTTGACCAATGACTCTACCCATTAAAGAATCACCCATTCCAACAAGTTTATCACTTTCGTTTTGAGCTACTCTTTTTGACGGTACGCCAGTCATCATGGCCACTACATCAGCAACATTGTCTTCGGTAACGGTTTCTCGATTGTTTTTAGTATCTTCTTCCCATTTTTGTTTTGCTTCATCTAATTTTTCAAGAAGTTGACGTTCTGTATCTCTTAACCTTGCGGCTTCTTCATACTTTTGAGAGCGCACCACTTGATTTTTCTCTTCTTTTATGTCTTCAACTTGTTTTTCTAAGTCTAAAATGTTCTTAGGCACCTTAATGTTAGTAATGTGTACACGTGATCCTGCCTCATCTAAAGCATCAATAGCTTTATCTGGTAAATGACGGTCACTCATATAACGATTGGTCAAGTGTACGCATGCTTGAAGTGCTTCATCTGTGTAATTCACATTGTGATGATCTTCATATTTAGGTTTGATGTTTTGAAGAATTTGAATTGTTTCTTCAATACTGGTAGGTTCAACCAATACTTTTTGAAAACGACGTTCTAAAGCTCCATCCTTTTCAATGTATTGACGGTATTCATCTAAGGTAGTAGCTCCAATGCATTGTATCTCACCTCTTGCAAGTGCAGGTTTAAACATATTTGATGCATCTAATGAGCCAGAAGCTCCTCCCGCACCAATAATGGTATGAATCTCATCAATGAAAAGAATGATGTCATCTGATTTTTCAAGCTCATTCATCACGGCTTTCATGCGCTCTTCAAATTGTCCTCTATATTTTGTTCCAGCAACCAATGATGCTAAATCAAGTGTAATGACGCGCTTTCCGAACAAGACTCTTGAAACCTTCTTTTGAACGATTCTCAATGCCAAACCCTCTGCGATTGCTGATTTACCAACTCCTGGTTCACCAATTAAGATCGGATTGTTCTTTTTTCTTCTTGATAAAATTTGCGAAACACGCTCTATTTCTTTCTCTCTTCCTACAATAGGATCTAAACGATCTTCTTCAGCAGCTTTTGTCAGATCTCTTCCGAAATTATCTAACACTGGAGTTTTAGATTTAGAATCAGAAGGGCGCTTTGAAGAACCAAATCCTTCATTTGAATCTTCTTCGTCTTCAGGTGCATTATCTGCAAACTCTGCTCTAGGAGATTCAATTTCATCGTCAATTAAAAGCATTTCTAAGACCTCACGTACTTTTTCATAATTTACTTTGTGGTCTTCTAAAATCTTAGACACCACACTGTTTTCGTCTTTTAAAATAGAGAGCAATAGGTGTTCTGTACCAATGATGTTGCTCTTTAAAAGTTTTGCTTCAAGATAAGTTATTTTCAAAGCTTTCTCAGCTTGCTTGACCAGTGGGATATTTGTATTTTGTGCTTTGCCAGAAGTACTTTTTACTGAGATAGCAGATTCAATGTTGGTGCGCAAAGATTTAATTTCAATGCCTAAGTCTTTGAGAATTTTTATGGCAAGGCCATTTCCGTCACGAATCATTCCAAGCATAAAATGCTCAGTACCTATGTAATCGTGCCCGAGTCTTAAAGATTCTTCTCTGCTGTAAGAAATCACGTCTTTGACGCGAGGTGAAAAATTTGTTTCCATCGTAATGCGTGTGTATTGTAATTACAAGATATTAATTCCAACCAAATAAAGAGCATGAATTCCAGTAAAAATAGTTTTTTCAATTATTAACAAAATTCTGTTCATAAGTCAAGGTGTTAATTTGCTTGCATTGTGCTATCTTAGAGCGTTTTTAAATTACTGTTATGGCAGATAACGAAAAGATCATTCAAATCAACATAGAAGACGAAATGAAGTCAGCATACATTGATTATTCAATGTCTGTAATCGTCTCAAGAGCTTTACCTGATGTGAGAGATGGCCTAAAGCCTGTTCACAGAAGGGTATTGTACGGAATGCTTGACTTAGGTGTTTTATCAAACAAACCTTATAAAAAGTCTGCAAGAATTGTAGGAGAGGTATTGGGTAAGTACCATCCACACGGAGATACTTCGGTATACGACTCAATGGTGCGTATGGCTCAAGAGTGGTCATTGCGTTATCCGCTAGTAGATGGTCAAGGGAACTTTGGTTCAGTTGATGGTGATTCTCCTGCTGCAATGCGTTACACTGAAGCGCGTTTGAAGAAAATTGCAGAAGAGATGCTTTCTGATATTGAAAAAGAAACGGTTGATTTTTCTCTAAATTTTGATGACTCCTTAAAAGAACCAGATGTATTGCCAGCTAAGATTCCTAATTTGTTGCTGAATGGTGCGAGCGGAATTGCAGTGGGGATGGCCACTAATATGGCTCCACACAACTTATCTGAATGCATAGACGGAATTGTTGCTTACATTGATGATAAAGATATAGAGGTTGAAGGATTGATGCAGCACATTAAGGCGCCTGATTTTCCTACAGGAGGTATCATATACGGTTATGAGGGCGTAAGAGATGCTTTTATGACAGGTAGGGGGCGAATTGTACAGCGCGCCAAACTGCATATTGAAGAGCATGAAAAGTCTGGGAGAGATCGTGTGATTGTCACTGAGATTCCTTACTTGGTCAATAAAGCTGATATGATTGCCAAAACCGCTTCTTTGGTCAATGACGGAAGACTAACAGGCATCAGTGATATTCGAGATGAGTCTGACAGAAATGGAATGCGTATTGTGTATGAATTAAAACGCGATGCTGTTACCAACGTTGAAGTGAACAAGCTTTATAAGTACACCCAACTTCAATCAAGCTTTAGTGTCAACAATATTGCTCTGGTAAAGGGGCGTCCTCAGATGTTAAATCTCAAAGATTTAATTTCAAATTATGTAGATCACCGTCATGAAGTTGTGGTGCGTCGTACTGAGTTTGACCTCAAAAAAGCTGAAGACAGGGCACACATCTTAGAAGGTTTGATTATTGCTTCTGATAATATTGATGAAGTGATTAAAATCATTAGAGGTTCTAAAAGCCCTGATGATGCTCGTGAACAATTAATCAAACGCTTTAAGCTCACTGACATTCAGTCTCGCGCAATTGTAGACATGAGGCTGCGTCAACTCACTGGTCTTGAGCAAGATAAATTAAGAGCTGAGTATAAAGAGATCATGGAGTTAATTAAAGATTTGAAAGACATCTTGTCAAATGAGCCAAGAAGAATGCAAATCATCAAAGATGAGCTTGTTGAGATAAAAGATAAGTATGGCGATGAGCGAAGAAGTGAAATTGTGTATTCTGCTCAAGATATGTCGATTGAAGATATGATTCCTAACGATACGGTTGTGGTTACTATTTCAAGAGCAGGGTATATTAAGAGAACCTCTTTAAATGAGTACAAAGTTCAGTCGCGTGGTGGAGTAGGTGCTAAAGGCGCAGCAACTCGAGACAAAGACTTTTTAGAAAATTTATTTGTTGCTACAAATCACAACTATCTATTGATCTTTACTCAAAAAGGAAAATGCTTTTGGATGCGTGTGTACGAAGTCCCAGAAGGAAGTAAAGGCACTAAAGGTAGAGCAATTCAGAATTTGATTAGCATTGAGCCTGACGATAAGGTGATGGCATATATCAATGTAGGCAACATCAAAGACGCCGAATACTTGAAAGATAAGTACATTATGATGTGTACTAAAAATGGAGTGGTTAAAAAGACGGCTCTTGAGGCTTATTCAAGACCAAGACAGAATGGCATCAATGCCATTACGATCAAAGAAGGCGATGAATTGTTAGAATCAAAACTCACGAACGGAAACAATCAAATTTTATTGGCTCTAAAATCAGGTAAAGCCATTCGCTTTGAAGAGAGTAAAGTGCGCTCTATGGGTAGAACTGCAGCGGGCGTGCGCGGAATTACTAAAGCCTCAGATCAAGATCAGGTAGTAGGTATGATTTGCATTGAAGATTCTGAAAAACAAAGTGTTTTAGTGGTTTCTGAAAAAGGATATGGCAAGAGAAGTGATGTTGAAGATTACAGAATTACCAACAGAGGAGGTAAGGGCGTCAAAACCATTAATGTAACTGATAAAACAGGCGCGCTCATTGCTATTAAGGCTGTTACTGATGAAGACGATTTGATGATCATTAATAAGTCAGGAATCACTATTCGAATGGAGGTAGCTACCTTGAGAGTAATGGGAAGAAATACTCAAGGAGTACGCTTGATCAACTTAAAAGGAAAAGATGAAATCGCTGCTGTAGCAAGAGTTGATCACGAAGAAGAAACCCAAGAAGATCAATTACAAGATTCTGAAAATCAACAAGCAGCAGACGAATCAAACGCTGAGAATACATAAAACAATAAAACAATGAAAAAGATATATTTATGCGCAGTCGTATGTTTACTCTCTAGTACTGCTTTTACTCAAAAAGCAAAAGTCCAGAGTGCATACAATTACTTAAAGTATGGTGAATTAGATAAAGCCAAAGAGGCTATTGATTTGGCAAGTGAAAATGAGGTGTCAAGCCTCATGGGTAAAACTTGGTTGTACCGCGGTAAGATATATAGTGCAATCGCCAATACAAAAGAAGAAAAGTACAAGGCACTAGACAGTGATGCATTGAATAAAGCCTATGAAGCTTTTTCAAAGGCAATGAGCTTAAATGATAAAAAAGTCAACAAGACTGATTTAAACAATGGCATGGCTCAGTTGATTAACCCAATTTTTAATCAAGGCATTGCTTTGTTTAAAGAGAAGAAGTATGAGCAAGCTGCTTCAAAGTTTTCAATGACCTCTAAAATTAATGATCAATTGGGTTTACTTGACACACTCTCGATCTACAATACTGGCCTTGCTTATGCAAATGCATCAAAATACGATATGGCCCTTGAACGTTACAAGAAATGTCTTGAAACTGGATATGGTAAAGATAAAATGTATACCACAGTCGCAGATCTTATGGTAAAAAACAATAATAAACAAGGAGCGATTGATTTGATTCAAAATGAAGGCTTGAAAAAGTATCCAACTTCTCAAAGTTTGATTAATTATCAGTTTAGTCTTTATTTACAAGATGAAGATTATGACGGAGCACTTAAAAGTGTTGATGCTTCAATTGCAAATGATCCTACCAACGCTGTGTTTCACTACAATAAAGGATTTATTTTAGATCAAAAAGGTGACCGAGGAGCAGCAGTTCAGAGCTATGAAAAGGCTATTGATGTTGATGCTGAGTATTTTGATGCTTATTATAATTTAGGAGCAATTTATTTTAATGACGGTGCTTCAAAAATTAAGCAAAGAAATGAATTACCTTTAAATGCTGCAGCAAAAGCTAAAGAATTAAAAGAATCATCAGTAGCTGACTTTAACAAAGCGTTGCCTTTTTTAGAAAAAGCCCACAACATCAATCCTAATGACAAGAGTACTTTACAGTCTTTGCGTGAAATTTATTCTCGCATTGGAAACACAGAGAAGTACAAGCTTATCAACGACAAGTTGACCAATTAACCTTTGAACTAAACTTAATTAAATTATGAGAATCACACCTTTTTTTGTTGTTCTTACTATTTTACTCTTATCAACCAGTTCTACCTTTGCACAAGTAGCTCAGTTTTCTGCAAATACTCAAAAAGTTTGTGTAGGAGATACTGTTTTTTTTACAGACTTAACAACTGGTGGTCCTTCATCTTGGGTTTGGACTTTTGGAGATGGCGACAGTGCTTTTATTCAAACTCCATTTCATATATATACAACAGCTGGTATTTATGATGTTCAATTAGAAGTTGATGGTGGAGCCTCTACTGAGTTAAAAACTGCATTTGTTGAGGTTGTTGGATTGCCACAGGTTAGTTTTTCTTCAGATTTTAATAAGGGATGTGATTCTTTAACAGTAGCCTTTACAGATGCTTCAATTGCTGATACAGCAATCGCACTATGGATTTATGATTTTGGAGATGGTTCTGCTTTAGATTCAACTCAAAACACTACACATACATACGATTCTGTCGGGTTTTATTCAGTTCGTTTAACTGTAATAGATTCTAATGCGTGTGTTTCAAATTTAGTAGTAGATAGCTTAATTAATATTTCAAGTCCACTGGCTGAAATAATTTTAGACCCAAGTGTATGTTCTGGTCAGAATGTCACCTTGGTAAATAATTCTCAAGGACAAAATTTAACTTCTATTTGGTATTTTTTAGATGAAAATACATCAGATACTACTCAAGACCTATCTTCTATAGCACATGTTTTCTCAGGGGTTAATGATACTATTTTTTCAGTTAAGCTTGTTGTTACAGACTCAAATAGCTGTCAAGATTCGACAATTCAAAATGTCTTTGTTTCTTTTCCTCAAGCAATGCTTAGTGTTGATACTTTTTTAGCATCATGTGTCCCCTTACAAGTTAATTTTTCAGGCTTATTTTCACCAAACCTATTCAATTGGGTTTTAAATACTGGTGATACAAATAGCATTAGCTCGAGTGATTCAATTTTAGATACTTCATATGTTTATACTCAACCAGGTTCTTTTGTGCCAACTTTGACTATGCTTGATACGGTTGGATGCTCAACTACTGTTGAATTATCTGATACCATTCAAATTCTTTCTTCAGTTGGTGCAATTTCAATTGTAAGTTCAGACACGCTAACTGCAGCGGCTCAAAGCTCATTTGAAATTTCAGGTTTAGATACTCTGAATTATGCTTTATGGAATTACGGAGACTCCTCTCAGATAGATTCACTAGGTAACTTAATTGTATTACATACTTACTCAACTTCTGGTGCTTACCTTGTTGATGTGATAGCAGAAGATACCTCTGGTTGTTTGGTGAGTGCTCAGAAAAGTGTTCTTGTTATTGCTTCCTCAGTAAGCGATGAATTGAGCAATTATTTCTCCCCTAATGGCGATGGTGTAAACGATGTATTTACACTCTATACAGAAGATTTCAAAGAGATTTTATTTTCTATTTACAACAGATGGGGCGAATTGGTTTTTCAAAATAGTGTTTCAACACCCATTATTGAATGGTATGGTAGAGATTTTGACGGATCTCCAGTACCTACAGGAACATACTATTACACCTTAGAGATTACTTCTCTTTCAGATGAGTTGATCAATAAGAATGGTTATATCTCTGTGATTGCAGATTAAACCATTTTGTATTGTTTGAGCACATTCACAATACCTTAGAAAAAATAAAACAAGGAGATCGAAGAGCCTTGAGCAAGGCATTTACTTTGATAGAAAGTACTAGTGTAAGTGACCATAATACTATTCTCGAGCTTTTTGCACAATTAAAACCAAATAATCAGTCGAAAAGAATAGCTATTAGTGGTGTTCCTGGAGCAGGTAAAAGCACGTTCATCAACCATGTAGTACATCAACTCGCTCAAAAGCATAAGGTGGCAGTATTGAGTATAGATCCAGCATCTGAGCGAAGCGGGGGTAGCATTTTAGGTGATAAAACAAGAATGCAAGACATTGCAAATCTTGAAAACGTTTTTATTCGTCCTTCTTCGACAAGAGGTTTTTATGGGGGTATTGCTGTGCATACCTATTCGTCAATTCTACTTTGCGAACAGGCAGGTTACGAGTATATTTTCATTGAAACAGTTGGGGTAGGGCAAACAGAAATTTCTGTTCAACATTTGTGTGATTTTTTTGTTTATCTAGCACTTCCAAAAGCGGGTGATGCATTACAAGGAATCAAAAAAGGCATCATGGAAGCTATTGATACAGTAGTGATTCACAAGACAGACTTGTATGATGAAAAAGTGATTCTATCAACAAAAAATATGTTTAAGGAGTCTTTTTCGTTTATTCAATCTAAACATAAGGGATGGACAAAACCAATTATCGAGCACAGCTCTGTTCAAATAGATAACTCCACTCAAATAATAAGTGTAATCAAAGCCTTTTTCGAGCATTTACAAGTCTCTCCTTCACATGATAAAATAAAAAATAGAGCCTTGAATGTGAAACATTTAATTGAGCATTTTACCAAGCAGATTTGGTTAGATAAGTTACTTGCCAATAAGCACTATCAAGACCAAATTCAAAGACTTGAAAATTCTGATGCAAAGGCGTTCTATCATCCTGTTATTCAGGCTTATAAGATTATTGAAGCATTAACATGAATCCATCTAAATATCTGGCCTCTAGGCTTTATAAAAGTGATGGATATAAAGCGAAAGATAAGCTTAGAACTGTAATTCTTATTTCAGTTTTAAGTTTATCGATCAGTTTGTTGATTATGCTTTTTTCTGGCTTTATTGTAAAAGGGTTTCAGAAAACAATAAAAGATAAGATTTCATCTTTTGATGCCCACTTAAAAGTTTCAAATTCGCAGTTTTCTTCTCAAATTCAACAAAATGCAATTGAATTTGATGAGCATTTAATCGCTAAAATAAAAGAACACAAACACGTTCTATATGCCTCACCCTTTATAGAGAAAGGGGCTATTATTAAGACAGATCAGCAAGTGCAAGGCATTTTACTTAAGGGAATTGACGGGCAGTTTCGTTCAGATTTTTTCGACTCTTTTTTAAAGCAGGGTACAACGCTCAGTTTATCTTCCCAGAAAGCTCAATCAGAGGTTATTTTATCTGAGCGTTTGGCTGAAAAGTTGCAACTAAACATCGGAGATGCGATAAAAATCTATTTTGTACAAAAGCCAGTAAGAGTTAGAAAATTGAAGGTAGTGGGGTTGTATAATTCTGATTTTGAGCAATTTGATCAGCATTATTTGTTTTGTGATATGCGTCATTTGCAAAAGCTTAATGCATGGACGAATACCCAAATTCAAGGCTATGAAATCATGCTAGATGATTTTCAGAATGCACAACAGGTTGAGCAAGAGGTTCTTGATCTCACTCAGTACGGTATGCATGTTGAGAAAATTGATGAAAAACATGCCGAGATTTTTGGTTGGTTAAGTCTGTTAGATATGAATGTTTATGTGGTGCTTTTTTTTGCTTGTCTGGTATGTTTGATCAACATTGTTTCAACCTTCATCATCATGTTAATTGATAAAACACAATTTATTGCTCTTATGAAAGTTTTGGGAGCCTCTAACAGCCTACTTTCTAAAACCTTCTCAATTTTAGGATTGCGCATTGTTATGTTAGGCTTATTGATTGGTAACATGCTAGCTTTTTCATTAGCATTTATTCAACAAAAGTTTAAGATTTTCACCTTATCTGCAGAGGCATATTATGTTCAGGCAATTCCTATATATTTTGATTTAAAATTTATTCTAATTTCAAATGGTTTGGTAATCTGTTGCTTGTTGTTTTGTATTATTTTACCTTCGCTAATAATCGCTAGGATTAGTCCTTCTAAGGCGATCAAATTTAGCTAACGTGCAATATTTTGA
This sequence comes from Flavobacteriales bacterium, assembly GCA_020631045.1. GTDB lineage: Bacteria > Bacteroidota > Bacteroidia > Flavobacteriales_G > JALEGO01 > JAHDHZ01. The sequence goes on from JAHDHZ010000033.1 coordinate 22,082, forward strand.
GAATATATTACAGACCATAGGCAATACACCTTTGGTTCGATTAAACGAGATTACAAAAGAAGTTTCGGCTACTGTTTTGGCCAAAATTGAAACTACAAATCCAGGCAATTCAGTAAAAGATAGAATGGCCTTGAGAATGGTTGAAGATGCAGAAAAACAGGGTTTGATTCAACCAGGAGGTACATTTATTGAGTGTACCTCTGGCAATACTGGAATGGGCATTGCTTTGGCCTCGGTAGTGAAAGGATACAAGTGCATTTTTACCACTTCTGACAAGCAATCCAAAGAAAAAATAGACATTTTAAAAGCGCTTGGAGCTCAGGTAATTGTCTGTCCAACAGCTGTAGCACCTGATGATCCCAGGTCTTATTATTCAGTAGCTGAAAAGCTAAGTAAAGAAATTGAAAACTCATGCTGGCTCAATCAGTATGACAATTTAAGTAATCGAGCTGCACATTATGCATCAACTGGTCCTGAAATTTGGGAGCAAACCCAAGGCAAAATCACACATTTTGTGGTTGGGGTAGGCACGGGAGGTACCATTTCTGGTGTAGCGAAATATTTGAAGGAACAAAATCCAAACATTAAAATATGGGGCATCGATACTTACGGGTCGGTGTTTAAAAAATACCATGAAACTGGCGAGTTTGACGAAAAAGAAATTTACCCCTACATCACTGAGGGCATTGGAGAAGATATTATTCCAAAAAATGTAGATTTTAGCTTGATTGATCACTTTGAAAAGGTAACCGATAAAGATGCTGCAATTTATACTAGAGATTTAGCTAGAAAAGAGGGGATTTTTGTTGGCAATTCTGCTGGAGCTGCTGTGGGCGGAATTCTTCAACTAAAAGATCAACTTTCAAAAGATGATGTTTTGGTTGTTTTGTTTCATGATCATGGGTCAAGGTATGTGGGTAAGATGTTCAATGATGATTGGATGCGCGCTCAAAATTTTTTATAAATGGTATTGCTCAGCTTACTTTCTAAAGAGATAAAAAGTTTTTTAGGCTCAATCATGGGCTATTTGATCATTCTTATTTTTTTACTTTTTTTAAGCCTGTTTTTATGGGTATTTAAAGCTACTGGGTTTAATATTCTGGAGGGTGGATACGCCACTCTTACGCCCATGTTTTTGATTTGTCCTTGGCTATTCATGTTTTTAATTCCTGCCATTAGCATGAAGTTTTTTTCTGAAGAAATCCGTTCAGGAACCATTGAGCTATTGTATACCAAACCGATCTCTTCGTGGGCAATTGTTTTGGCCAAGTATTTGGCAGCACTTCTTTTGTGTATGCTTACCATTATACCTACTTTGATTTATGTTTTTGTACTCTTTAAATTGGGTGAACAGTATGCTAATTTAGATCTTCCTGCTACGATTGGTTCTTATTTGGGTTTGATTTTTTTGGTTTCAGGTTTTGCATCTATTGGTATTTTTGCTTCTGCGCTGACTAACAATCAAATAGCAAGTTTTATTTTGGCTTGTTTCATCAGTTTTATTTTTTATACAGGATTTGATGCTATTTCAAGTCTTCAGTTGTTTGATCGGTTTGGATTTTATGTTCAGAAAATAGGCATGATGCATCATTATGAGTCTATGAGTCGAGGGGTGCTAGATACTAGAGATTTAATTTATTTTTTGAGTTTGAGTTTTTTGTTTTTGTTTTTAACTCAGAAAATCATTGAATTTAAAAAGGCATGAAAAAACAAGGGCTCTTTCGTTCAACCTCTTTTTTGGCAACACTTTTTTTCATTGTTGTGCTGATTGTGCTTGTGAATGTTTTAACGCATTTGATTTTCAAGCGTTTTGATTTCACCCAAGAGGGACGTTACTCTTTAAGTAATCCTACCAAGCAAACAATTAAGCGCTTAGATGACTTGATGTTTGTGAAAATTTATTTAGATGGAAATTTGCCTGCTGAGTTTGAAAAATTAAAGCAAGAAACCAAAGACTTGCTTGATGAGATGGCCGTTTACTCAAATGGTAATTTGAGGTATGAATTCATTGATCTTTCTGTACATACTGATGTAAAAAAGCAAAATCAAATTTATGATCAATTGCTAGAAAAAGGTTTAGAGTACACTGATTTGAACGTACAAAAAGTGGGAGAGCAATCCTCAAAGATTGTGTGGCCTTGCGCACTGGTTTCTTATAATGAGCATGAGATAGCAGTGAACATGCTTAAAAACAAAATAGGCATTGCACCTTCTGCAATGATCAATAATTCTATTCAGCAGCTTGAATATAGCTTTGCTTCTGCCATGAAAGCTTTGCAAACTCAGCAAAAAGATCACATCGCATTTATTGAAGGGCATGGAGAGTTAGATGCCATGCAGGTAGCAGACATTAGCAATGCTTTGAAGGCTCAGTATGAAGTCTCAAGAGTTAAAATAGGAGGCGACATCAATGCTTTGAGACTGTATAAGGCTATAGTAATTGCCGATCCTGACTCTTCATTTACAGAGGCTGATAAGTTTATCATTGATCAGTTTATCATGCGAGGAGGCAGCGTGCTTTGGTTGATTGATCCGGTGCAAGTTGAACTTGATTCACTTAGAAAAAATGCTTTTTCAATGGGTATTTCAAGGTCTTTGAATTTAGAAGATCAGCTTTTTACTTACGGAGTACGTCTCAATTCAAATCTTTTGTTAGACATGCACGCCTTGCCCATGCCTATTGTAACAGGACAGGTAGCAGGCAGACCTAAACAAGAATTTATGCCATGGTTTTATGCTCCTCTTTTGTTTTCTAAACAAGAAGATCATGCATTGGTAAAAAACCTTGAGGCCATCAAAACTGAATTTATAAGCAATATAGACACCATTGGCGTGAAGTCTGTGAAAAAATCAATTCTTTTAAAGACCTCTCAGTATACTAAGCTTCAGACCACTCCTGCAAGAATTAGTTTTAACATTTTAAGGGTTCCGCCCAGTGCGGCTCAGTTTAATTTATCTGATGTTCCTGTAGCAGTTTTATTAGAAGGAAACTTTCAGTCTGTTTTTAAAAATAGGGTGGTGCCTAAGAATGATCAAGGTGCTGCTTATAAAATTAGAGATACGAGTTTTCATGCCAAGCAAATTGTGATTGCTGATGGAGATATCATTCGCAATCAACTCAATGCAGATCGAACAAAATATGCCAAGTTAGGTTACGATAGGTACACCAACAAAACATATGGCAATAAAGACTTTTTATTGAATTGTATCAATTATTTGTGTGGAGATGAGCAATTGATTGGAGCAAGAGCAAAAAGTTTCAAAATAAGATTGTTAGACCATAAAAAAATTGAACAGCAAAAAACATTGACTCAGTTTGTGGTGATTTTCTGTCCCCTTTTACTGGTACTGGTTTTTGGATTGCTTCAGCTGTATTTAAGAAAACGAAAATATGCCTATTAAAAAAAATAAGAGCTTATCGATTGGCGCTTTAGTGCTAGTGGTTTTGTTTATAGTACTCTATGTACAATTTTCTAATCGTTCGCGGTCCATTAAAATGCTAGATGATTTTGCTGTTGAAGATACGGCAAGTATTGATCAAATTTTTCTTTCTGATAAGGCAGGCAACAATATTTTACTTCAGCGTAAAGAAAACAGCTGGCTTTTAAATGAAAAATATGCCGTCAACAAAGAACCTTTGAGAATTCTACTTGAAACGATTAAAGATTTAAGTGTAAAAACACCTGTTTCAAAGAATAAATATGAGACCATTATCAAACAATTGGCAGGCAAGTCTGTGAAAGTTGAAGTGTATCAAAATAATAGATCGACTCCAACTAAAGTATATTATGTTGGTCATGCCAATCAAGAAAGCTCAGGGTCATATATGTTGTTAGAGGGGAGTGATGTGCCTTTTTTAATGCACATTGAAGGTTTTAGAGGATATTTGACACCAAGGTATTTTACCAGTGAGGCGCAATGGAGAAGCACAGAAATTTTTAAGTATGATTTGTATGACATTGAAGAAATCATTGTTGAGCATCATCAAAATCCAGAAGCTTCATTTGTCATTGCAATGAAAGAAGAGCAATACAGCTTGTACAGTTATCCTGGCCGAAAAATCTTACCATTTGATACTGCCAAAGTCTTGTTGTATGCGGCCATGTATAAGAAAGTACACTATGAGTTTTTTGAGCATGATTATGATCAACAACTATTTGATTCTATTCGTCAAGAAAAACCTCAAATATCTTACAGAGTGCTCTCTAAAGATGGTATACAGCGAGGTATAACAACGCATTTGAAAAAGCATGAGCAACCCGTTGTTTTAGCTACAGGAGGTACTGAATATTATGATATTGATCGTATGTATGGTATCATAGACAATAAGACATTGGTACAAGTTCAATTCTTCGTATTTGATGCTTTGAGTCGTTCTCGAAACTACTTTTTGCCATAATTTTTAAACGCATCTAGAGTTATGAACAATTTGTTGAAAAATACTCTGAGTTAAGGCTCTTTTTTCCTTTTTTCAGGCTTACAGTTTCGCTTAAATTTGTAATTGGTTAAAAATGAAACTATGAAATTTATTGTATCAAGCGGAACTTTGTTAAAGTATATACAATCTCTAAGCGGAGTGTTATCAAGCAATACTACTTTGCCCATTTTAGAGAATTTTTTATTTGAGTTTGATCAAAAACAACTTATTCTTACGGCCTCTGATTTAGAAACTACAATGACGGCTAAATTGCCTTTAGAGAAAATTGAAGGTGATGGTAAGGTAGCTTTGCCAGCTAAATTGTTGATCGATACTTTAAAGACCTTTGCTGAGCAGCCTTTGACATTTGAGATCAACGATCAGAATTTTGCTACTGAAATTATTTCTGACAGTGGAAAATACAAATTGGCAGGTCAAAATGGAGCTGAGTTTCCTAAGGCCCCTCAGTTAGATGGCACTTCAAAAGTAGAGATCGATGCCATTACCTTATCAAGTGCAATCAATAAAACAATTTTTGCTACCGGAAATGACGAGTTAAGACGTATCATGTCTGGGGTATTGTTTGAGTTGAACAAGTCTGATGTTACTTTTGTGGCTACTGATGCTCATAAATTGGTGAAACATACCAGAAGTGATATCAAATCTACCAAAGCAGCTCAGTTGGTGTTGCCTAAAAAGCCTTTGAATTTAATGAAGAACATTTTGGCATCAAATGATACAACAGTTATCTTAGAGTTTAATGAGGCTAACGCACATTTTACCTTTGATAATTTTTCTTTAATGTGTAGATTAATTGACGGAAAGTATCCGAACTATGACGCGGTTATTCCTAAAGAAAATCCTTTCAAGCTTACAGTTGACAGAACAAGCCTATTGAATTCTATTAAAAGGGTCTCTATTTTCTCAAATAAAACAACACATCAAGTGCGTTTTAAAGTAAATGGTAGTGAGCTAAGTATTTCTGCTGAAGATGTAGATTTTCAAAATGAGGCCAATGAGCGTTTGACTTGTCAATACCAAGGAGAAGACATGGAGATTGGGTTCAATTCAAGATTCTTGTTAGAAATGCTTCAAAATGTAACCACAGATCAAGTAAACATTGAGATGTCAGCTCCGAATAGGGCAGGTATTATTTTGCCTTCTGAAAAGCTTGACAAAGATGAAGATTTACTGATGCTTGTGATGCCTGTAATGCTTAATGCAAACTAAAATTTAAACAGTTTCATATCCTCCTGAATTGATATAAAGGAGTCTAGAGCCTTTTTGAAATACTTGTTTTTGTATGAGGTCAAGTATTCCAAAAAGGCTTTTTGCATTGTATACCCTATCAAGTTCAATCTGATATTGTGTTTTAAATCTATCAATAAAGTTTAAGAGATTTTTATTGCTTTTAGCATATCCACCAAAATGGTAGACATTGTTGAGTTGCCAACCTATTTTCTTAGAAGAAATCATTTGGGTAATTTCTTTTTGCAGAAAATCACCTTGAAAAGAGCTAAATCCAATAACTTGTTGATGGGGCTTAATGTTTGATGCAATTCCTGCAAGCATGGTGCCAGTTCCTACTGAGCAAAGAATGGTGTCAAATTCAAGCGTATCATCTGTAATGATCTGACTACAGCCCTTGATGGCCTGTGGTGATTTACCTCCTTCTGGCAAAAAAAACACATTGCTCACTCCCAACAACCCCTCTAAATCAAACTCCCCTCTACGCATCGCACGAAAATCTTCCCTTGAAACAAACTCCAAGCGCATCGTATCTTTTTTGCACCCCTCTAAAATTCGGTTCAAGGGTTTATTAGCTAGTTCTTTGCCTCGCACAATTCCGATGGTGGTTATACCAAAAACCTTGCCTACTGCAGCCAATGCTCTCAAGTGATTCGAATAGGCTCCACCCATACTCACAATACAAGATTTACCCGCTAAAACATATGCTTTCAGCACATATTTTAGCTTCCGAAACTTATTGCCAGAAATTGTTTCATGCAACAAATCATCACGCTTCATGTAGAGTTGAACACCATTGATCTTATCAATAAAGTCTATGCGTGATTTGTGCTCAAAACCCTCAAAGTAAT
>JAHDHZ010000077.1 GCA_020631045.1 Flavobacteriales bacterium
TTAGTACCAATTCTTGAAAAAGGTATTTTTTTATATCTAATTCAACACGCTTGTTTTGAGGCCTTAAGTCTTTAAAATCAAGGGTTATGAGCCCGCTATTTGCAACACGATTGATAATTTCTTTACTCAAAACTGTAACCTTTTTTATTTGTTTAGGGTAATAGGGTATATAACAACGAAATTAAACTTTAATAAAACTAAATCACCATGAAAACAACGAAATACTTTAAAATATGTGCTTTACTCATAACGGCTTTTGCATTTACTTCTTGTGAGCAAGAAGAATTTTCTGATTCTCCTTGCGAGGCAAATTTTCAGTTTCAGCAAGGCAGTTCATGGCTGTCTGACAGGTTGACCAACATTGATGCAAAAGATCACTTAGAAGTGTTGAGTATTGATCAATGGGACAATGCAGGAGATTTATATTATTCTTTTAAGCAAGATAATTCTGACAGACAAAGAGAAGAAATTACTTTTTATGATTGTAACGACAATCCTATCAATCACATTGATGCATTAGAGTTGCAAGAATATTTAGATACAAGACTGCCAACAGCAGTACACACAGGAAATATGTATACCAACTAATACAGTTGACATACATTCTAAATCGAAACCACCCCTGATCGTTGATTGGGGGTGGTTTCGGTGTTTTATAAGGTCAGCTTAACTTAAAGAGTTGACGTGTATTTTCTGTGGTGATTTGAGCAACTTGCTTTAAAGAAACTTCCTTAATTGCTGCTAGTTTTTCACCTACTAGGGTAATGTAAGCACTTTCATTTCTAGTGCCTCTATGTGGAGTAGGCGCTAAATAAGGAGCATCAGTTTCTAACAATAAATGTTCTAAGTCAACTTCTTTGAGTACTTGCTCTAAACCTGATTTTTTAAAGGTAAGCACTCCACCTACCCCGAGTTTAAATCCACCATATTCTAAGATCTTATGTGCTTGCTTGAGGTTTCCTGTAAAACAATGGAATACTCCTTTTAGGCTCTTATCATTTAAAGTATCTAAGCATTCAAACAATTCATCAAAAGAGTTTCTAGCATGAATAATAATTGGTAAATTCTTCTCTTTTGCCCACTGTACTTGAATGTTAAAAGCCTGTTTTTGAATCTCTAGGGTGGATTGATCCCAATATAAGTCAATACCAATTTCACCTATGGCTTTGTAAGAGTACTGATTGTCATCTAAATGGGTTTTTATTACTTTTAAGACATTCTGCCAATCATCCTTCACATAACAAGGGTGTAGGCCCATAGTGGCAATCATCTCATCTGGGTAGCGATCACATAGATCATGCATTTTATCAACACTTTCAAGGTCTATGTTGGGCAAAATAAATCTAGATACCCCTGCTTGTTTAGCCCTTTCAATTACTTGATCAACATTGTCTTTAAATTGATCAGAAAACAAATGTGTGTGCGAATCAATAATAGTCATGGTCGGTTTGAAAGTGAAGGGTTGAAAGACCAATTTGAATAAATGCAGTGTTCTCAGATAAGTTATGCATGCGCACGCCCCCTCCACCAAAAACAAATAATGGGATTTTCTTAGAAAACCTGTAGTAATAGTTTGCTTCAAGCCAAAGCACCTTACTTAAGGTTCCTTGTAGGGTGTTGTGTCCGTAATCACTAGATCGATCTAGATAGTTGCGCAAGGGATTTCCGCCCATATTCATACCGTTCACATCAAGACCTTTTTCATAATAAATGGCCTTGGCATCAATGATTGATTTTTTTGTTTTTAAAGTAGCTAAACCTACAATTTCTCGAAAGTTAGCACCTAGTGGGTGCGCGATAGATTGATTGTGGTGCGTGTAACTCTCAAGACTTCTTAAATGGGCATAAGTAAAAGGGCGAACCGTATTCGCTTCAGCTTGAAGCTGTAATTGTTTATTGTTAGGTAATTCAAAGTAGAGCTTACTGCCTAACTGCAAACCATACTTGTTAGCCCACCAACCTTGTCTAGACCTGATTTCTTTTAAGAAAAATTCATCTAAAATAAGCTGAGTATACACTTCAAATCTTTTAGAAGGTTGATACTGAATGCTTGCCCCCATAAAGGAGTTGTCTGCTGAACCAATACCATATTCAACAGGCCTGTAAAAAATGACAGGATTTAAGTATCTGGCGTCAAAATTTCTATGATTTAAACTGTCTTTAGCTCCCCAAATAACTGATTCAAAAAAGTGAAAATGTAATTTTTTGCGAATGCTGGCAGAAAGCACATGAAAAGCGCCAAATTTTGTTGATCCAAATCTTGAAGGATTCAGCGGATTTCGGTCTTTAAATCTTGCAACAATGCTTTGATATCTGAAAGCATCCCCAAATTGAGCATCAATTTTAAAGTGCCAAAAAGGACTGTTGTGATTGCCCATCCACAAAGACCTATAACCATCATCTAGTCTTAATGTGTTATGATTGATAGAAAGGCTTAGAAACTCAAAGGCTTCATAGGTTAAGGAGCCTTTAAAAAGGTGTCCTAAAAAGCTTGTAGAATCGTTTAAACGATGAAACACACCGTTTGAGGGCAATGTGTTAAATTCTTGAATAAACTGCGTTTGAAACAGATCGGTTTTTAAGTACTGTAGGGCGTATAAGCCTTGAACACTGAGTTTATTTTTCTCAAAACTAGAGGTGAATCCTAAATTCTGTTGATGCATCAATACATTTGAGCCAATCTGATTTTGAGTATGTGCTACTACTCTTATGTGTGATCGGCTTGAGTCTTTGTTTAGTGAGGGGTCAAAAAGTCTATGGTTATAGATAGATTGACTAAGTAGGCCAAGACTCATCCACCCAAAAACAAAAAACAAAAAGTAGTTTTTAGTTAGATAGTATTTCTTTAGAGGTTTCAATGATTTGAGAAGGGTCACTGATGCTGATTTTTCCTTTTTTATCAAGAGTGGTGCGCTTTTTCTTTAACAAATAAGGTACTTGTAGTAAAATGACAGCAACGATAGCCATAGAGATTAGATTGATGCTAGGGCCCATGTTGATCACTAGTGAAAGATAAATGACTAAAATACTGTATACATAAACAAATACAGAAGATTTAGCATGGCCTAGTCCCACATCAATTAAGCGATGATGAATGTGATTGCGATCAGCATCTAATGGTGAGCGGCCCTTTATGGCTCTTAGTAAAAATACACGTAAAGTATCAACCATAGGATACGCTAGACATGAAAGCACAAAAACTGGTTTTGTGATGTGCAACATGTAAGCAGGTAATTTTGCTGCTTCAAATTCTATGAGTTGTATGGCTAAAACAGAAATAATGAGCCCAATGGTTAGAGAGCCAGAATCACCCATAAAAATTTTGGCAGGCGAAAAATTGAAGACTAAAAAACCGATTAAAGATCCGACCAAAGTAAAGGCAAGGCAAGCCATGATCAATTCACCGCCCAGAAAAAACCAAGTACCAAATGCTGCTGAGGCAATGGCTCCGATACCAGCAGCCAATCCGTCGATTCCGTCAATTAAATTAAAAGCATTAACAATTACAATATAGGTGAATACAGACATGAAAACACTTGCAGAATAAGGCAGCATGCCAATGCCAAAAATCCCTTTCATGCTGGTAATTCGAATATCGGCAAGCAAGACAAGCATAAAGGCAACAATCATGTGTGCCATGAGTTTTTTTACAGCAGAAGTGCCTATGATATCATCTTTGACTCCAACAAAAAACAAGATCAATAAACCAGAGACCACATACTTGATTTTATGTAGATCAATCACTAAGGCCTTAGTGGTTACAATGCTTGAGGGCATCCACAAGAAAAAAGCAAAAAGAGTGGCTGCAAAAATTATGATTCCACCCAAAGAAGGCACGCTCACTTTGTGTAATTTACGCTCATCTCCAGGCATATCAACCAAATTTTTTAAGTGACACACTTTGATTAAAGGCCTAGTGAAGGCAATCACAATCAGTAAGCTTGTGAAAAAGCTAAACAAGACGGGCTCTATAGCAAAATTGGTAAGCATTCTTTATCGCGTACAAAGATGCAGATTTTTGTTGAAAGAGCCTTTGAAAACTTGGTGAAAGAGTCTAAAAATCAAGGTAACGAGCAAAAAGATCTGTACGTAAACCGAATAATATAAGTTGATCATTTGGCTGACCTGATATTTGAGTTCTATTTATGTATTGGGCATAGAGTTCTAAATTATATGCTGGATTAACGGTAAAATGGCCTGAAAGGCTAAAGAATTTTTGAGTGTTTTTAACTGACTTAACACTTGATTGTTGGGCATTTTCAAAGACAATGTTTACAGCACTCAAACTTGAATCACTTTGAATACTCGCTAGGTTAAACCGCGTGGCTAAACGCCATCTTTTGTATCGGTAAGAGCCTTGCAAAACAATTTCTTGAAAGCTGTTTGATAAAGGGTGTGCCAAGGGCTGATTGTTGTGCGTGAAGTTTAACAAAGCATTATCAAGGGTTTGATAGGTCTTATTGCCAACCTTATTAAATTCAGCTTTTAAGTAAGCAAAGGTATGTTTAGAAAGCCAGTTTTTTTGAAGACCCACTTGAAATGCAGCACTGTTTTGTCTGTGCCA
>JAHDHZ010000078.1 GCA_020631045.1 Flavobacteriales bacterium
CAAAATCATATTGTAATGTACCGTATTGACTTAATGGTAAAAAGTAGTTGACACCATTAAAGGTATACACTTCATTGGTTGTACTTGTGTGTGTGATGGTTCCTCCGGCAACTATTGAAGTAGTTGTTGGATTGGGTTGAACTGGTAGGTAATCTGCCGTACATCCTGTTTCTACAGTATCTAAAATTCCGTCATTATCATCATCTAAATCAATGTAATCACAAATTCCGTCATTGTCACTATCAACTGTTTGTAGTGAATCAGAAGGATTACAATCAACACCATTCAATACACCATCGCCATCACAGTCAGCTAACGCATCATTTAGGTCGCAAAAATTAGGGCAATTCATGCTTAATGTATTAGAATCTAAAGATGTTAAAGGGTTTTGTCCGCCACTTGCAATCAAAGGAATTCCACTGCCATCAACACCGCCAATCAAGGTGTCGTTCATTACATTTGATGCAGTAAATTCACCATCGCCTTCAAGAGCATCAGCACATCCATCACCATCAGCATCAGTGTCTAATGAATTGACAATTAAATCACCATCATAATCATCGTTATAACAAATGTTTTGTACCGCATAAGTTGGTGCTAAGTTAGCTCCGTTTGAATTGTACATGTTCACAACAATTTTACTCACTGGAAAGTTTAGAGATAAAATAAAATTACCGGCAGCATCTCCAATGTTAATGTTGGTAGAACTACTGTTTTTAATATCAATAGAATGTGTTGGATCAGTGCTAAATGTTGTAAGTGCTCCTGTGTAGGTTACGTAAGATGTAACATCTGAAACTAAATTACCAGAAACATCATAAACATCCACCCACACCTCTTCAGATTGATCAAAATCAGAAATGAGTAACTCTAAAGAATCAGGAACAGGAGAAAAATCATACTGTACAGCAGCATTAAATGCATTTAAAGGATATAGATAAGGTGTTCCTGCAAAGTTGATGAATTCAATGTCACCATTTCCGGCAACATCGGTATGGGTGATTGTTCCGCCATTGATTGAAGAAATACTGGTTGGATTTGGTTTTGCAGGGCTGTACATTACGGTACACCCACCATTTTCAAGTGAATCAACAATACCGTCATTGTCATCGTCTAAATCTGCGTTATTACAAATTCCATCTCCATCAGTATCTGTTGTTTCTAATGGGTCTAACGGACAAGCATCAACACCGTTTAATGTGCCATCACTATCACAATCTGCCAAGGGGTCAGAAACTGAACAGGTAGCAGGACAATTGGCATCTTGCATGGTGCTATCTTTTGAGACTCCAAGTCCTTGACCAGAAGCTGATGCAGCAATTGGTACTCCATTAGCATCAACTCCACCTGTTAAGGTATCATTCATAATGTTTGCAGTAGTAAATGTAGAAGCTCCCTCGATAGCATCTGGGCATCCATCATTATCAGCATCTAAATCTAAGGCATCAACAATGTTGTCACCATCATAATCTTGATCGTAGCATAGATTTTTAACTACATAAACAGGAGCAAAATTAGCCCCGTTAGAAGTATACATGCTCACTACAATTTTACTTACCTGAAAAGGGAAGTGAAACTCTACATTTCCCGCTGTATCACCGATGGTTAGAGAAACAGAACTTGTGTTTTTTATGTCTATAGAATGCGTGGGGTCGGTGCTATAATTTGTGAGTGCTCCAACATGGGTCACATAAGGGGTAATATCAGTAATTAAAGTGCCTGAACCGTCATAAACATCTACCCAAACTTCTTCTTTAGCATCAAAATCAGAGATGATAAAGTCACATGAGGCTAGAATTGGAGTGAAGTCATACTGGACAGGTGCATTGAAAGCATTCAAAGGGTACAGGTAGCTTACTCCGCCAAAGGGTAAGTTTTGAATGTCTCCATTGCCCGCTACATCTGTATGTGTGACAGTTCCGCCTGATGTAGTTCTTACGCTTGTCGGATTAGGCCTTGTGACTGTATACTTCTCAGTACATGATCTGCCTTCATCTGTATCTAAAATCCCATCATTGTCATCATCAAAGTCTAAACTATCACAAATCCCATCTAAATCAGTATCAATACTTACGCATTGAGCGTTGAAATTTTGAGTAAAAAACGTGAATGTAAATGCGAATAAAAATAAGAAAGATCTTTTCATAATTACTTGTGTTTCAATTAGGCATACTTTGACCTGCTTGTGACAAGTTAGATCTTTTTTTAAAAATGAGTGGTATAAAGAATCAAAAAAGCATGTGAAACTTTGTCAACAATACAAAAAGAAGGTTGAATCAATATGTATACTTGGTTAATCTTTCTTTATACATGCGAACAGCATTGTTTAGCCCTAAGTAAAGGGCATCAGAAATAAGGGCGTGTCCGATAGATACTTCTTGAATAAAAGGGATTTGCTCAGTGAAGTAACGTAAGTTTTCAAGATTTAAATCATGCCCTGCATTGATTTGTAGGCCGATTTTTTGAGCATGCTTAGCAGCTTTGAGATACGGTTTTATTGCATTTTGAGCATTTTTGACATATTTCTTTGCATACTCTTCAGTATACAACTCAATGCGATCAGCGCCAATTTCAGCTGCAAGATCGATGAGTGTGAGATCATTTTCCATAAAAAGCGATACGCGCATACCTTTTTGTTTTAAAGTGCTGATTACTTCTTTAAGCATGCTTTTGTGTTTTTTTGTATCAAACCCTGCATTTGAGGTCAATACACCAGGTGGATCGGGTACCAAAGTTACTTGAGTGGGTTTTACAGAACAGACCAACTCGATAAATTTTTCAGACGGGTATCCTTCAATATTGAATTCTGTATATACGACCTTTTTGAGATCTTTAACATCTTTATATGTAATGTGCCTCTGATCAGGTCTAGGATGTACAGTAATGCCATCAGCTCCGTAATTTTGAATATCAATTGCTGATTGCACTACATTTGGGATGTTGCCTGCTCGAGCATTTCGAAGCGTGGCAATTTTATTGATGTTTACACTCAGTTTGGTCATCTGACTAAATTTCGCACAAATTTAACTGGAATCAAACATATTTTCTTCATACTTTTATCAAAGCACAATGTATACACTAGATTTATATATCAACCAGGCTTTACCACCATTAAAAGATTCAGATTCTTTGCTGAAAGCTTTAGGGTGGATGGATGAGTTCAAAGTCTCGCACTTACCTGTGCTTGATCAAAATGCTAAATTGCTTGGCGTAATTTCTGAAGAAGACATTATTGATAATGATAAAATTGATATCAGTATCAAAGAGGCGCATTTGCATTATCAAATGTTGTTTTTAGATCATAAATCACACTTGTTAGACGTGTTTAAGTCTTTTGCAATTACTACAAGCTCTGTGGTGCCAATCATTGATCAAAATGAACAATATCAAGGGTGCATCAGTTATGATTCATTTATCAAACAGGTAGGTAACATCGCTTTCTTTAAAGACACTGGCGGAATCATTTCTCTGCAAATGAATGAGCATGATTATACCCTGACTCAAATTGCAAATATTGTTGAAGGGAATGGTGCAAAAATATTAGGGGCTTTCGTACATAATTTAAATGATTCAACTGAGATTCAAGTGACTGTGAAAGTCAATAGAAATGACATCAGCGATATTTTGCAAACCTTTGAGCGTTATGAATATGAGGTCATTGCCACTTTTTCAAACTCTGAATATGAGCAAAGTTTGAATGACAAGTACGACAACTTCATGAATTACTTAAATATGTAGCATGAAAGTAGCGTTGTTTGGTCGAAATTTTGGAGTACAGTATACTCAAGAGGTCAAAACCTTGATAGATTCCTTGCTGCAAAATAAGATTGTTTTTTCAGTATTTACCCCCTTTTTTGAGGTGTTAAAATCACATGGCATTGCTCCAGGGGAGTGTGACTTTTTTGAAGATTCTTCTGATTTGACAGATCAAAATATTGAGGTTCTGATCAGTGTGGGTGGAGATGGCACCATCTTAAAAGCAGCTACTTTAGTATTGGGCAAACAGATTGCTATATTGGGTGTAAACACAGGTCGTATGGGATTTTTGTCAAGTGTAAATTCAGAAGATATTCTCTCAGCGGTAGCCAGTTTAAAAACAAAAGATTATAAAGTTGAAAAACGCAATCTCTTGCATTTAACTACTGAGTCTAAGCTCTTTGCTGATCATAATTTTGCTTTGAATGACGTAACCATTGCTAGGCGTGACATCTCGGCGATGATCAAGGTAGAAGTGTTTTTAAACAACGAATACTTAAATACCTATTGGTCTGATGGATTAATCGTTTCGACTTCAACAGGATCAACAGCTTATTCGTTGAGTTGTGGGGGTCCGGTGGTGTATCCGTCTTCAGGAAATTTTATCATTACTCCTATTGCTCCGCACAATTTGAATGTTCGACCATTCGTGGTGCCTGA
>JAHDHZ010000079.1 GCA_020631045.1 Flavobacteriales bacterium
CCTTCTTGTCCGTAGGCAATACATGCCTTGTGAATGTCTTTCATGATGCCATTGAGTTTCGTGTCAACCTCTTCACTCGTCCAATTATAACGCAATGAATTTTGAGTCATTTCAAGACCAGAAGTAGCAACTCCACCCGCATTTGAAGCTTTGCCAGGGGCATACAAAATCTTGGCATTCAAGAAAACTTCTACTGCTTCAGCAGAACAAGGCATATTTGCTCCCTCAGAGATGGCTATGCAGCCATTTTTTACTAAAGTTTTTGCATCGTCTTCTAACAACTCGTTTTGAGTAGCACAAGGCATGGCAATATCACAAGGAGTGCTCCATGGCTTCTGTCCTTCAAAATATTCAGCTGAGCTATATTTTGTTGCATATTCTTTGATGCGCCCACGTTTCACGTTTTTAAGCTCCATTACAAAGGCTAATTTCTCAGGATCAATACCGTCTTTATCGTATATGTATCCGCTTGAATCTGAAAGAGTAACGACT
This sequence comes from Flavobacteriales bacterium, assembly GCA_020631045.1. Lineage (GTDB taxonomy): Bacteria > Bacteroidota > Bacteroidia > Flavobacteriales_G > JALEGO01 > JAHDHZ01. Next base: position 493 of record JAHDHZ010000079.1, read on the forward strand.
TTTCCGCCCAATTGAGTTACTTTCTCACATGCGTACTGTGCTACGTTTCCAGACCCTGAAATTGAGACAGTTTTGCCTTTGAATCCATCTGATTTGGTAGCTAACATTTCTTGCGCAAAATAGGTGGCGCCATATCCTGTAGCTTCAGGCCTAATTAAGCTGCCGCCGTAAGTAATGCCTTTGCCAGTTAACACGCCAGTAAATTCGTTGGCCAATCTTTTGTATTGCCCAAACATATATCCGATTTCTCTGCCACCCACGCCAATGTCTCCGGCAGGGACATCTGTGTTAGGGCCAATATGTCTAAATAGCTCAGTCATAAAGCTTTGACAAAAACGCATCACCTCGTTGTCTGATTTACCCTTGGGGTTAAAGTTTGATCCGCCTTTTCCTCCACCCATAGGTAGTGTGGTTAAGCTGTTCTTAAAGGTTTGCTCAAAAGCTAAGAATTTTAAAATGCTCAAGTTTACTGATGGGTGAAAGCGCAATCCGCCTTTGTAAGGCCCTATGGCACTGTTCATCTCAATTCTATAGCCCTTGTTAATTTGCACTTCACCCTTGTCGTCTGTCCAAGGAACCCTAAACATAATCACGCGCTCAGGTTCTGTGATGCGCTCTAAGATTTTATGCTCTTTGTAAATTTTGTTTTCTTCTACAAACGGAATCACCGTTTCTGCTACTTCAGTAACAGCTTGAATAAACTCTTTTTCTCCAGGGTTCAAGTTTGATGTTTGCTCTATGAAACTTGAAATTTCTTTGGCGTATTTAGATGACATAATCTTCAATCAAATTTTAACAAATGTAATTTTTTTTGCACCTATTCAAACTATTCGTTGTGTTTTTTTTAAGGCCTTGTTTTTACTTAGAAACTGTTTGAATTTTCCCTGAGTAAAATTTAAACAGTTTCTTAAATCTGAGGGTGATTCTTGTCTCGAACTCAGGTTTTGCTTCTGAGGATTGCTACTCTTGTCAGTGCTGGCTTTAAGTAAAATATGTATCTTTCACCTAATGAAGCGACTTTTAATCAATTGGCCCATTCGAAAAAAGCTTATGGTTATCTCAACCACCATTGCAGCTGTGGCCATGATGATTGTGCTTTTTTTTGTGATGCTCTTTGCTTGGATTGATTACAAAAACAATCTATATGATGAGCTTAATATTTTAGCTCAAATTATTGGCGATAACAATTCAGCCAACATCATGTTTGCCTCAAAACCAGATGCCGCAGAATCACTCTCTACCTTAAGAGCAAATCAAAATATTGAAAAAGCGACTATTTATTCTGCTGCAGACAGCACAATTTTTGCTTCGTATTTGAAAGACTCAAGTGCTTTTTCACCTGATTTTAGTGAAGTTAAATTCGGATTTCCGCTCAATTACACGCATACTGAGCATATGAAAGTTACTCGGGCAGTGATGCTGAAAGGTGAGCTTATTGCGCACGTATACATTGAATCAAACCTGAAAATGCTCAAGCAAAGCATGCTTAAATTTATTTTAGTTGGATTAGGAGTGTTTTTGGTGGCCATTATTATTGCTTTTTTAATCGCTACTTATCTGCAGTCTTTGATTTCAAAACCTATCTTGAATTTAGCAAAAGCAACAAAGCGAGTATCAGAAGAAAAAAATTATGATCTTAAAGTTAGCTCTTTGGGTAAAGATGAGATTGGAAGCTTAACTGAGAGTTTTAATGATATGCTTGCGCAGATTAAGACTCAAAATGAAGATTTGATAGAGGCTAAGAACAGAGCCGAGACTTCAGAGAAGGCGAAGGAATTGTTTTTAGCCAATGTCTCGCATGAGTTTCGTACGCCGCTAAACGCTATTGTTGGGCTCTCTGACTTACTCGAAGAAGCTTCCAAACCCAACCCCGAATACCTGCAAGGCATTGCCTCTTCATCTAAACAGCTTTTAGCACTGGTCAACGACATTTTAGATCTTTCAAAAATTGAATCAGGTAAACTACAATTCGAAGCCATTCCGTTTAGTTTGCAAACCATATTTGAAGAATGCTATTACACTTCTCAATACCACGCGATGCAAAAAGAGATTGACTTGGGGTTTGCTATTGATAATTCGATTCGTAGCGTTGTGGGCGATCCAACCAGATTAAAACAAGTGTTGATTAATTTGTTGTCAAATGCCATTAAGTTTACTGAAAAGGGCAGTGTGCATTTTTCAGTTCAGGTACAAGAAAAGCGAGATAAATCAGTGCAATTGTTGTTTAATGTGCAAGATACTGGTATTGGTATTCCACCCGAAAAACAAGGCGCAATTTTTGAAGATTTCTCTCAAGTAGATTCATCAACCTCAAGACTTTACGGAGGTACAGGACTAGGACTTTCGATCTGCAAAAATATCGTTAGCATGCAAGGGGGTGAAATCTGGGTAGAGAGTACGGTAGGCAAGGGCAGTAGTTTTAATTTTACCCTCTCTTTTGAGTTGTCAGATCAAGATCCCGTTCATGTTGGGGTAGAGCAGTTGTATTTTAAAGATTTACACGTCTTGTGTGTTGACGATTATAAATTGAATTTGACAATTTTAACTAAAATGCTTTCAGCACATGGTATTCAATGCTCAACAGCAGCAAATGGTCAGCAGGCTGTTGATATGGTGGTGAAGCATAATTATGATATGATTTTTATGGACATTCAAATGCCTGTTTTAGATGGAGTAGAGGCCACAAAACAAATTAGAGCTTTGAAGACTAGAGAAAAAAACAGCATAGCAATTGTTGCCTTGACTGCAAATGCTCGAAGTTTTCAGAAACAAGCTTTTATGGATGCCGGAATGAACAGTTATTTGACCAAGCCTTATCAAAAAGAAGAGATTTTACAATTGCTCTCGGGTAGCTTTTCTGATAAAATTGTTGCTAAGCCTGTAAAGCCCATTTTGAAAGGCAAGTCAATATCCACCCCTAAAAACCAGAAGCAAACATCACTTGATATTGAGCATTTAAAAAACATGATGTCAGGTGATATAAATGTTGTGCATGCATTACTAGAACAGTATAAAATTGAACTTTCAGATCAACTATTAGAAATTCAGCAGGTGCTTGATAAAGAAGATTTTAGTAACCTAAAAACAATTATACATAAAATTAAACCTGCTGTTTCTTACTTAAATGTTCAATCACTTTTAGAGCTGTTTAAAGAAGAAGTGCATAAAAAGGCGGTAGATGATGCGCAGCTCAAAGATTATGTGAGTTCAGTTGAGCAGTCGTTGGCTTTACTGATTGATAAAATTTCAGAATATCTAAAAAGTAGTTAAGGGGGTGTTTCAAATTGATGAGAATGATTCAGTGAATACCGTTTTTTTAATTGGTATGCCTGGAGTGGGTAAAAGCAAGATAGGTAAAGGGCTTGCCAAAGCGTTAGGGCTTGATTTTATTGATTCAGATAAGTATATTGAAAAGCAAGAAGGCTTGCTTGTAGAAGAGATTTTTAATATAAAAGGTGCAGCTTATTTTAGAGATTTAGAAACGCACTTTTTAAATCAAACTAAGTTAGAAGGTGTATTGGTTTCTTGTGGTGGAGGAATGCCTATTTACAATCAAAATCTAAGGTTTATGAAATCAAAAGGGTTGGTTGTAGCTTTGTACCGTTCTTTAGAAGAATTAAAGTACAATGTAAAAGCATCAAAAAAAGTGAGACCTATGTTTGCTGGGCTTGATGAATTTGAGTTAGAAAAGACTCTTCAGAAGCTCTTAAATGAGAGAACTTTGGTGTACCAGCAAGCGCATGTAAATGTAATTTTAC
>JAHDHZ010000080.1 GCA_020631045.1 Flavobacteriales bacterium
TTGTTTCCATGTTTACCAATCTGGGCAATCACAATTTTTTGGTTTTGCCGCCTTTGTTTTTTTATACTTTTTATGTTTAAACCCAGCGTTTTTATTTGTCTTACAAGCTCCAAGGCTTAAAATCAAAGCAAAAGTAAGTAAGAATTTTATGTAGACCTGAAAGTTCAAAAGTGTTTTAGGGCGTTTCTGAGTTAAAAGTAGTAATTTTAACGCTCAAGGTGAGGGTTTTATTTCATATCGGTAAGTACTTTATGTTTTTAGGACGCATTTTTGCTCGTCCCGAAAAATTTAAAGTGTTTTGGGATCGCCTTGTAAGAGAGATGTATTTGATCGGATTAGGTTCTTTGCCTTTGGTAGCTATTATTTCTTTTTTTGTTGGAGCGGTTATTGTCATTCAAACAGCCACCAATATTGATAGCCCGTTTATTCCTAAATATTTAATCGGTTTTACTGCTAAACAGTCTATGGTACTAGAGTTTTCTACTACAGTAATCGGTCTTATATTAGTGGGCAAGGTAGGTAGTGGAATTGCCACTGAAGTAGGCACCATGCGCATTACCGAACAAATCGATGCACTTGAAATTATGGGGGTAAATTCGGCAAGCTTTTTAGTCTTGCCTAAATTGATTGCTCTTTTGTTGATGAATCCTATTTTGATGGTTTTTTCTGATTTTGTAGGCATTTTATCGGGTATGATGGTAGGTGAAATGACGGGCTTGTGCCCTTTTAATGACTATGTTCAAGGAGCTCGATATTATTTTAAGATTTATGAAGTGTTTTATGCTGGGGTTAAAGCTGTGGCTTTTGGATTTATCATCGCTTCTATTCCGGCTTATTATGGATATTATGTAAAGGGTGGAGCGGTAGATGTTGGTAAAGCAAGTACCAATGCTGTTGTGATTACAAGTATTATGCTCTTGATTTTAAATTATGTAATTACTCAAATTATGTTGTTGTGATTGCTCTTAAAAACATAGTAAAATCATTTTCAGGTCGTACTGTAATTAAAGGTGTTTCTCTTGATTTAAAGCCCGGAAAAATCAATTTGATCATCGGGGCCTCTGGGTCAGGAAAAACCACCATTGCCAAATGCATTGTGGGTCTTCATGAACCAGATAGTGGAGAAATTCTATTTGATGGCAGAGATTTTGTAAAAATGAATTTTGAGCAGCGCAAGCAAATAAGAATGCAACTGGGATTCTTATTTCAAGGCAGCGCTTTATTTGATTCTATGACTGTAGAAGAGAATGTGATGTTTCCTTTAAAAATGTTTTCAACTCTAAGTGCTAGCGAAATCAAAGATAAAGCACATCATTATTTAGAAAAAGTTGACCTGGCTCACGCACACAAGTTACTACCCTCAGAGCTTAGTGGTGGTATGATGAAGCGCGTAGGTATTGCAAGGGCGATTGTCTCAGAACCCAACTACTTGTTTTGTGATGAGCCGAATTCAGGATTAGACCCTCAAACATCTGTTGTGATTGATGAGCTTATTTTAAGTTTAACTCGTGAATTAAACATCACAACCATCATCATTACCCATGATATGAATTCTGTGATGAGTATTGGTGAACAAGTCTTTTTTATTCATCAAGGAAATTTAAGTTGGCAAGGGTCAAACAAGCAAATACTATCTGATAACAATAAAGAACTCAATGATTTTATCTACGCCTCTTCATTCTTAAAAGAGGTACGCAAACACATGAAGTAAATGGCAAAAAAGAAAAAAGCATTAATTACGGGTATTACGGGGCAAGATGGAGCTTATTTGGCTGAATTTTTGTTAAACAAAGGTTATGAGGTACATGGCTTGAAACGAAGAAGCTCAATTTTTAATACCCAACGCATTGACCATTTATACAAAGATTTGCATGAAAAAGGCGTGAACTTCTTTTTACACTTTGGTGATTTGACAGACTCCACCAACATCATTCGCATTGTTCAAGAAGTACAGCCCGATGAAATTTACAATCTCGCCGCTCAATCACATGTGAAAGTATCCTTTGAAACACCTGAATATACAGCCAATTCAGATGCCTTAGGCACCCTTAGAATGCTTGAGGCGATTCGTATTTTAGGCCTTGAGCAAAAAACCAAGTTTTATCAAGCCTCCACATCAGAACTGTATGGAAAAGTACAAGAAATTCCTCAAAAAGAAACCACTCCATTCTATCCTAGAAGCCCGTATGGAGTAGCTAAACTCTATGGTTTTTGGATTGTCAAAAATTACAGAGAAGCCTACAACATATTTGCTTGTAATGGAATTTTATTTAATCATGAATCCCCTTACAGAGGTGAGACCTTTGTGACTCGTAAAATCACTCGAGCAGCAGCAAGAATATCTTTAGGGCTTCAAGAAAAAATTTACTTGGGTAATTTAGACGCTAAAAGAGATTGGGGACATGCCAAAGATTATATTGAAGGCATGTACTTAATGTTGCAACAAGACAAACCTGAAGACTTTGTCTTGGCTACAGGAGTAACCACTACAGTGCGAGATTTTGCAAAAATGGCTTTTGAAAAAGTAGGTATCAATCTCACCTTTAAAGGAAAAGACGAACAAGAAATTGGTATTGATGAAAAAGGTATTACCAGAGTTGCAGTAGATTCTAATTACTATCGCCCCACAGAAGTAGACCTGTTGGTCGGAGATGCCTCTAAAGCAGAAAAACAACTGGGTTGGAAACCTAAAACTTCTCTTGATCAACTCATAGATGAGATGGTACAGGCAGACCTTGAATTGTTTGCCAAAGACAAACTATTGTTAGATAAAGGGCATTCGGTATACAACTTCAATGAATAAAACCGATAAAATATATGTGGCAGGTCACCGCGGAATGGTTGGCTCTGCAATTGTGAGAAAACTTCAAAAAGAGGGGTTTGAAAACCTTATTTTCGCGACTTCTAAAGAAGTTGATCTAAGAGATCAATCTAAGGTTCAAGCATTCTTTGAAAGTCATAAACCTCAATATGTTTTTCTAGTAGCCGCGCGCGTAGGAGGCATTCATGCGAACAATGCCTATCGTGCAGAATTTATCTATGACAATTTGATGATTCAAAGCAATGTCATCCACGCAGCTCATCAATATAAAGTAGAAAAGTTACTCTTCTTAGGCTCTTCGTGTATTTATCCTAAAAATGCCCCCCAACCTTTAAAAGAAAGCTATTTTTTAACCGATCAGCTCGAAGAAACCAACAAGCCTTACGCAGTTGCAAAAATTGCAGGGGTACAAATGTGTATGGAATATAGACGCCAATATGGCTCTAATTTCATCTCAGCGATGCCCACTAACCTGTATGGTCCGAACGATAATTATGATCTAAAAAACTCTCATGTTCTGCCTGCTTTGCTTAGAAAATTTCACAATGCCAAAATTGAAGGGCAATCAACAGTAGAAGTTTGGGGCAGCGGTAAGCCCAAAAGAGAATTCTTACATGTTGATGACCTAGCAGATGCTTGCCTGTTTTTAATGCAACACTACAATGCACTTGAAACCATCAATGTGGGTTGGGGTAAAGACATATCTATTGCTGAGCTTGCCCAGCTAATCAACGAAAAGGTAGGTGCTGATGCAGACATTCAATTCAACACTGAAATGCCTGATGGCACCATGCAAAAACTCTTAGACACTTCTAAAATTAATGCTTTAGGCTGGCAGCCAAGCATAGATCTTGACAAAGGCATTGAAATGGTATACAAAGACTTTCAAACCTTAACATTTTAAATGAAACTGCTTGCTTTTATTTCTACATTGATGCTTTCAAGCTTTTTAAGCTTCACTCAATTCAATAGCGAGCACCAAAACTATCTTAGGGCTACAAATGCGCATGAATTTAGCCCATTTACTCCTAGATTTAACATCAATGATTCTACTGAAAAAAATCGTTTTTTTCATCGAGAGCTCATCACTCTAAAAGATTCTAGTTATTCAATTTTCATTAGACCCATTGTTGATTTTTCTGTGCTAACAAGTTCTAACACATCAGATTCTCTGAATTATTACATCAATACACGTGGAATAGAACTTTACGGGAGTTTAGGCAAGACCCTTCAGTTTCATTCAGGTTTTTCTGAAAATCAAGTACAGCTGCCTGCTTATTTAGATGATTTTATAAATCAGCATGGTGTTTTTATGGGCAATGCCAGAACCAAACTCTTCAAAGTTACAGGACATGACTTCACCTCTGCATGGGGTTCTGTTCTCTACAAACCCTCTCAAAAATTTCAGATTGAATTTGG
>JAHDHZ010000081.1 GCA_020631045.1 Flavobacteriales bacterium
TGTCTGTAGTAGGAATTTGATTTTTATTATACCCAAAGTTTGTTTTGTAAGCAATGCGGTCATTGGCAATTGAATTTTGAACCAAAGTAGACTCAAACTTATCTTGTAGTTTTTCTTCTTCAGTTTTATCAGCTTGAGCAACTTCAGGCTGCTCAACTTTTGGCATCAAAGCTACAGGCAAAGTGTTTGAAGCTTTTACAATATCAAACACCTTATAAATACAATCTTGGTCAGATTGTAATTTCAAGCCACTTTGATCAACATCTTGAAAATGCAATTCTCCGTTTAAACATAAAGTAGAATCATTGCAAGACAACTTAATTTTGTATGGAGTTTGAGCAGCTAGTTTTCTGTATTTAAACTGATTATTCTCAACAGTTTCTTCAAATAGTACTGTACCGTCATTTGAAAGATAGGTCGCTTTTAAAGGACAACTATACTGATCAGTGCCAACCAGACTAAAGAATTGCTTTTTCTGCATTCTATACTGGCACAGATTGGTCTGGTCTTTATTTAACTCTACCCTTCTTTGTTCAGAATCGATCACAATAATTGCCTTAGAACAATCAAAATCAGCTCCATCTAAACGCACAATGTATTCTTGAAAAGAAGGTAATTCGTGATAAGTAAAAAAGCCGTTTTGATCAACATCATAGGTTTTGATCACTTTTCCTGACTCATCAAGGTATGTTGCCTTCATGCCCTCAGGTATTTTAATGCTAGAGTCATACACTCGAACGTAGGCTGTTCCTCTTTTAAATTGCGTGTATACACAATTTCTATCAGGTCTCAGGTCATAAGCCAAATCAGCTGGTCCATTGATTAAAATCACCTGAGAAGAATCACACAAGTCAACATTTTCTAAACCATTAATTTTAAAAATATACTCTTGATTCTTAGGCATGTCATGGTATTTAAAGTACCCGTCTTTACTGATAGGTTCTTCAAACAAGACGTTTCCGTTTTCAGGAGATAAATACAACATGGTTTGTCCATCAGCAATAGTTTTATCTGATCCATAACGAATGAGTTTCCAAATAGGATCTTCTGACAAATCATTGACAAAGACACTCCCTTCATCATTTGCCTTTAAAGCAATCGGGTTTAAGTTGACTTCTTTTTGAATCGTTTTATACTCTGAACCAATAGGCACAAAAGTACTTTCACTATAAAATTCTTTTCCATCTAAAGAATAAGAGAGCTTATAGTTCTTTCCAGGAGGAATAATAAATACATAAGAACCATTTTTATCATTAGGTCTTGCCTCAGCAATCAGTTTACCCGTCTCGTTATCATGCACTAAGATTCGAATATTTTCAGGAAAACTCATGCTGTCAGGCACAACGATTTTTCCTTTTAACAAGGTTACTCCTGTTTCAAGTCCTTCGGCCAATTCTACCATATAGATATCTCCTTGTCCAAATCCACCTTTAGCATAAGATGAAAAGTAACCTCTTCTACCATCAGGACTCACATAAAAGATTTCTTCATCATGGGTGGTATTTAAAGGGAACCCTAAGTTCTGTGGCGTAGACCACGTACCATCTTCTTGCATGGTAGATGAAAAAATATCGTATCCACCCATATTTTTATGCCCTTTTGATGTAAAATACAAGGTTCTTGAATCTGGATGAATGTTCGGAGCATTGTCATCAAATTCAGTGTTAATCGTTGGCCCCAAATTCTTAGCCAGTCCCCACCTTCCCGTAGGAAGCTTCTTACACACATAAATATCCATTCCGCCAAACCCGCCCTTTCTATCAGAAGAGAAAAATAACAATTCATTATCAACCGAAACAGAGAGGTGGTTCTCAAAGTCTTTGGTATTGATATTAGAGCCTAACTTAACAGGATTCACCCATTCTCCATCAACATATTCACTTCGCAAGAGTGTTCCGTTTAGCTCATCTCTATAGATATATAAATACCGTGCATCAGCAGTCAAATTGATCGTTGCATCATGCTCAGTAGGACGACTAAAATCAATCAACTCTGGAGTTTGCCAAATGCCTTGATCATTTTTGTAAGACATGTACACATCTTCAAAATGCCATCCATACTCTTGATCAAAAAAAGTAGCATTTGAACTGTCTTCTCGCGTTCTTCTTGAAGTATAATAAATAACATTTTCATCTAAAGTAAGTACCGGGCTGTGCTCATGATATTCAGAATTGATGATCGGACCTAAATTGGTCACTTTCAAATCAATAGGATCAGCCATGAACTCAATGGCATTGTTGCAATGCTCTATCCCACGATTGGCATTTTTAACCAACTTGTGTTTTTTAGGAGCAACACTTAAAAAATACTCGTATTGCTCTTTTGCCTTTTGTGGATTTCCGTTGTCAAGATATACTTCGGCTAAGTAGAATAAAGCTTCTTGAGGAGCCCTACTCTCTGTATGAGAAAAAATATCATAATTGTTTGTTGTGTTCTTTGAGGCAATCTCTAAACATTTAATTGCCTTTTCATCGCCCAATGGCATTTGAGCATAACACATTCCTAATTTATAGTTTAAGTTGGCATTTTCTAAATCATCGTTGACCATTGGCTCAAGAATATCAATGGCTTGTATGAATTTTTTCTCTTCCATAGAGAGATTTGCATCATTAAATTTATCTGCAAAACTCCTCTGAGCGTCTAAATTAAAGCTTGTAAGACAAGCAAAAAATAAGGAAAATATGATTTGATTTTTCAAGTTATACATCTCTGTTTATATTAAAATTTTCAAGGTAATCGGCTACTTTTCTTAAGAAAGACCCTCCAAGTGCTCCGTCAACAACTCTATGGTCGTAAGATAAAGAAAGGTACATCATGTGTCTTATGGCTATGTGGTCTCCCGCTGGAGTTTCAATCACTGCAGGCTTTTTCTTAATTGCACCAGTTGCTAAAATGGCCACTTGAGGTTGATTGATGATCGGTGTTCCTGAGAGATTTCCGAAGGTTCCCACATTGGTTAAGGTGAAGGTTCCTCCTTGAATTTCATCTGGCTTAAGCTTATTTTCTCTCGCCCTACCCACCAAGTCATTGATGGTCTTGGTGATGCCAGTTAAATTAAGCATGTCAGCCTTTTTGACTACTGGAACAATCAAATTACCTGAAGGTAAAGCTGTGGCAACGCCAATATTTATGTTTTTCTTTTTAATGATCTTTGTACCATCAACAGAAACATTGACCATCGGGAAGTCTTTCAAAGCTTTTGCTACAACCTCAATAAACAAAGGCGTAAACGTTATCTTTTCACCTTCTCTTTCAAAAAATGTCTGTTTAATGGTATTTCTCCATTTTACAAGATTGGTCACATCAGCCTCAACAAATGAAGTCACATGCGGAGAAACACGCTTAGACTCAACCATATGATCTGCAATGAGTTTTCTCATACGATCCATCTCAATGATCTCAACATCAGAACCATATGATTTTACTGGAGCTTCTTTTTGAACTGGCTGAGAGGTGGTAGATTGCTCTACAGGTTTCGGTGTAGGTGCAGTATTCTGAACTGAAGTCGTTACATTTTCTTTATTGGCAATGTATGCCAACATATCTTTTTTAGTCACCCTTCCCTCTTTGCCACTGCCTTTGATTTGATCAAGTTGCTCTAAAGAAATAGACTCTTTCTTAGCCATACTTCTCACCAAAGGAGAATAAAACCTCCCTGAAGAAGAAGTCGGCAGATTTGAAGTATCAGAAGATTGTTGAACTTGTTGAATTTGTTGTTCTATTTGTTCAGCGCTTTGCTCTACAGATTGTATTTGATCAACTGCTTGTTGCTCAATCTTTGGTTCTTGTTGTTGGTTACTCGGCGTTGATCCATCATCAATTACTGCAATCACTTGCCCAACTTGAGCAGTTTGCCCTTCTTCAAACTTAATCTCTATAATTGTACCCGTAGCAGGTGAAGGTACTTCACTATCCACCTTATCTGTTGCAATTTCAACAATAGACTCTTCTTCGGAGACATGGTCTCCTACAGACTTAATCCATTTGGTAATTGTAGCCTCAGCTACACTCTCTCCCATTTTGGGTAAAATTACATCAATAGGCATGAGCGCAAAAGTAACAAAAAAACAACAGATTTTAAATCTAGAGTTCTTATATTTGAGCCCCAGTTCGGGATGTAGCTCAGTCCGGTTAGAGTACACGTCTGGGGGGCGTGTGGTCGCT